>NZ_VDDC01000001.1:0-212641 GCF_006239215.1 Paracoccus haeundaensis | reverse complement strand
TCATGCGCCAGGTGTAGAAGAAGATCAGCGCGATGAAGCACAGGATCGACCCCTGCTGCGCGAACCAGAATCCCAGAGCCGCTCCGCCCACCGAGATGCCCGACAGCAGCGGCCGCAGGATGATGCCGAAGCCGTAGGACACCAGCGCCCAGATCGCGAGGCAAATGTAGATGATGCGTAGATTGGCCTGCCAATAGGCATTCGAGGATTGTCTGTCACTCATGTCCCTAGGTCCCTCCCTGTTCAGACATGTCTGTCACTCCGCCCTAGTGTTCTTCCAAGCCCGTCCCCGGCGATGGGCGCGGGCAGGTTTGCGGGGGCGCCAAGGCCCCCGGCCGGTCGTCAGCCGCGGTTCATGCGGTTGGCGATCAGATCGTCCACGACCTCGGGTTCGGCCAGGGTCGAGGTGTCGCCCAGGGTACCGTGGTCGTTTTCCGCGATCTTGCGCAGGATGCGGCGCATGATCTTGCCCGACCGCGTCTTCGGCAGGCCCGGCGCCCACTGGATCAGGTCCGGCTTGGCGATCGGGCCGATTTCCGTACGGACCCATTTCTCCAGGTCGGCGCGCAGCTCCTCCGAGGGGTCCACGCCGTTCATCAGCGTGACATAGGCATAGATGCCCTGCCCCTTCATCGGGTGCGGATAGCCCACGACCGCGGCCTCGGCGACCTTCTCATGGGCGACCAAGGCGGATTCGACCTCGGCCGTGCCCATGCGGTGGCCGCTGACGTTGATGACGTCATCGACGCGGCCGGTGATCCAGTAATAGCCGTCCTCATCCCGCCGGCAGCCATCGCCGGTGAAATAATAGCCGGGATACTGCTGGAAATACGCCTCTTCGAAGCGGGCGTGATCGCCCCACAGGGTCCGCATCTGGCCGGGCCAGCTGTCGCCGATGCATAGCACGCCCTCGGCCGGGTCGCCCTGCTGCACCTCGGCCGAGGCCGCGTCGAGGATCACGGGGACCACGCCGAAGAACGGCACCGTGGCCGATCCGGGCTTTGTCTCGATCGCGCCGGGCAGCGGCGTGATCAGGTGGCCGCCGGTCTCGGTCTGCCACCAGGTGTCGACGATGGGGCAGCGGCCCTTGCCGACATGTTCGTTGTACCAGTTCCATGCCTCGGGGTTGATCGGCTCTCCGACGGTACCCAGGATGCGCAGCGACGACAGGTCATGCGCCTCGACCGGCTCGGGCCCCTTGGCCATCAGCGCGCGGATGGCGGTTGGTGCGGTATAGAACTGGGTGACCTTGTGCTTGGCGCAGACCTGCCAGAAGCGTCCGGCATCGGGCCAGGTCGGGACGCCCTCGAACATCACGGTCGTGGCGCCATTGGCCAGCGGGCCATAGACGATATAGCTGTGGCCGGTGACCCAACCCACATCCGCCGTGCACCAGAAGACGTCGCCATCCTTATAGTCGAACGTGTACTGATGCGTCATCGCGGCATAGACCAGATAGCCGCCGGTCGTGTGCACGACGCCCTTCGGCTTGCCGGTCGATCCCGACGTGTACAGGATGAACAGCGGATCCTCGGCGCCCATGGGGCGGGGCGGACAGTCGGGGGCGACCTGCTCCATCTGCGCCTTGACGTCGATGTCGCGCCCCTCGACCCAGGTGGTCTGGTCGCCGGTATGCTTGACCACAAGGCAGCGCACCTTGTCCGAACAATGCAGCAGTGCCGCGTCGGCGTTCGATTTCAGGTTCGTGCGCCGGCCGCCACGCGGCGCGGTGTCGGCGGTGACCAGAACCTTGGCGCCGCTGTCATTGATGCGGTTGGCCAGCGCGTCGGGCGAAAAGCCCGCGAAGACGATCGAATGGATTGCCCCGATGCGCGCACAGGCCAGCATCGCATAGGCGGCCTCGGGGATCATCGGCAGATAGATCACCACGCGGTCGCCGCGCATCACGCCCTGGCTCAGCAGGACGTTGGCGAACCGGTTCACCTTTTCGGACATCTGGGCATAGGTGATGTGCTGGGCGGGCGTCTGCGGATCGTCGGGTTCGAAGATGATCGCGGTCTGGTTGGCACGGGTCGGCAGGTGGCGGTCGATGCAGTTGACCGAGGCGTTCAGGACCCCGTCCTCGAACCACTTGATGCTGACCTGCCCCAGGGTGAAGTCGGTGTTCTTGACCTTGGTATAGGGCGTGATCCAGTCCAGCCGCTGCCCCTCGCGGGACCAGAAGCCCTGCGGGTCGCGGATCGATTCGTCATACAGCCGCGCATAATCCTCGGGGCCGGCATGAGCGTCCTCCAGGCCGGCCGGAATGGCGTGTTTGCGAATGTTTTCAGCGGTCATGACTTTCCCCCTCGTCGTCGCCATGCTGCAGCCCGGCCGCGACGACCCTTGTCAGGGTGTGGGCGCAACGCTGCGTCGCCACCATGTTAATCACAGATGAGGGACCAAGTTAACTTGTTTTTTACAAACGGAAATTTTGTAAATGAATTGACTTGAGGATCACCGATCCTGTCAATGCTTCACAAACGGGCAGAGTCCTCGGCAACCGTGACGCTGCCGTGCAGTCCCGCCCGAAGCACCGGCCGCGCATGGACCGCCACGACCCGGGTTCCGCGGCGCGCCAGCCGGTCGGACAGGTCGCGGATCATCTGGGCACCGCTTCGATCGATCAGCGTGACCTGTGACATGTCCAGAAGCAGCAGGCGGGGATGCGCGTCGATCCGGGCCAGCGCCCCCTCGATCCGCGCGACCGAGCCGAAGAAGACCGGCCCGGACAGATGGATCACCATCCGGTCCGCCGGGCCATCGGGGTCGGCTGCGGGGGCATGGGCGGTCCCCTCGCGCGACATCCGCGCGATGAACAGCATCCCGGTCAGCGCCATGCCGATCAGGATGCCGGTCGTCAGATCATGCAGGATCACGCCCAGGAAGGTCGCGGCCATCACCCCCGCCTCGGCCCGGTCGATGCGGGTCAGGCTGATCATCGCGTGCCATTCGATCATCTTCCAAGCAACAACCATCAGAAGCCCCGCCAGGCCGGCCAGGGGAATGGCCCCGACCAGCGGCGCCGCGACGATCAGGAAGGCCAGCAGCAGCGCGGCGTGGATCATCCCCGATGCCGGGCCGCGGCTTCCGGCCTTCACGTTGGTCGCCGTCCGCGCGATGGTGCCGGTGACGCAAAAGCCGCCGAACAGACCCGCCCCGATATTGGCAAGCCCCTGCCCGATCAACTCGTCATCGGGACGCATGCGGGTGCCGGCCATCTGGTCGGCGACCATCGCCGACAGAAGCGATTCGATCGCCCCCAGCAAGGTGAAGCCCACCGCGAAGGGCAGCGCCGCCTGAACGGACGCCCAGTCAAGCGCGGGCAGCATCGGCATCGGCAGACCGGCCGGCAGCGCGCCGAAGCGATCAAAGACCGATGGCGCGTCCAGCACCTGTGCGGCAAGGGTGGCGGCGACGATCCCCAGCAGCAGCGCCGGCAGGCGGGGCGCCAGGCGCTGTGCGATCACGATAACCGCGACCGCGGTCAGTGCGACGCCGATGACCTGCGGATCAGCCGTGGCACGGGCCTGCCACAGGGCGGACAGCTTGGGCAGCAGCGCGGCAGGTTCGGGCACGGACAGCGTTAGGCCCAACAGGTCGCGCAGCTGGCTTGCGGCGATGATCACCGCAATCCCGGCAGTGAACCCCAAGATCACCGGATAGGGCACCAGCCGGATCGTGCCACCAAGACGCAGCAGGCCCAGCACCGCCAGCATTGCACCGGACAGCATCGTGGCCAGGATCAGGCCGTCGATGCCGATCGCCGCGACGCAGCCCGCGACCAGCACGATGAACGCGCCTGCCGGGCCGCCGATCTGGTGGCGTGACCCGCCCATGGCGCTGACCAGGAACCCGCCCACGATGGCCGTGACCAGCCCGCGGTCGGGACCGACGCCACTGGCGATGGCGATCGCCAGAGACAGCGGCAGCGCCACGATGGCGACCGTAAGTCCTGCCTGCAGGTCCTTGAGATCGAATGAAAGATCCAGAAAGGCGGGGCGATAGCCCATGGATCCTCCGCACATGGCCTTGGGCCGAGGTTGCCCCCGGCCCAAGGCGCCTGTCAACAGCATGATCGTGCTATTGCGGGCGATCCATCCGCGCATAGATGCAGACCCGGCCGCGCAGGGGCTGTGACCAGGTCAGCCGGATCTGGCGTTTTGACGTGCCCGAATCCGGCACGACCGTCGGGGTCGCATCGACACGGGCGCCGCTGGTCGACTGCAGCGCGACCTCGGTCACGACGGACTGGACGGACCGCGCCCAGCCCTGGAATGGCAGGCCGGTCAGGACCGGCGTGGTCCAGGTCGCCGTCGCGGTGTTCTGGGTCAGCTGGATCATCAGCGGGTTCGACACATAGGTGTTGATGCCGTTGAAGGTGTTCGCCTCGAACTGCAGGTTTCGCATGCTGTTGTAGTTCAGGTCGGCGATCGAGGTGTCGACCCGGTCGATCCGCTCCACGTTGCCGTAAAGCGCCTTGAAGACGTTCCCCACGACGTTCAGCCCCTGGATGAAATGCCCCGAGCCATAGGGCTTGACGGTGATCCAGGTGAACCACGCAACGGTGTTCGAACACAGGAAGGTGTTGCCCGTCAGGGTCAGGCCGCCAAAGCTGAACTCGGACCCGGTGAAGTTTGGGATGGCGCTGTGTTCGTTGGTCCATTCGATCGAGGCGTTGTCGATATAGTTGCCCGACACCGTCGTCTGCACGTTGGGCTGGGTCAGCACCAGGCCCGCATAGCGCAGCCCCTGCCCCGACCCGTCGCCCTGGAACCAGTGGTTGCCGCTGATGATGTGGCCACCGCCGTTCGCCACCATGAAATGCGCGAACCGCACGAAGCGGTTGTTGCGGATCTTGATGTCGTTGGCGTTCACGTTGATCGCGACCGTGGTGCGCTGTTGCGCCGGCAGGTCGAGATCGTTCGAGATGAACTGACAGTTATCGACCAGCAGGTCCTGGCAGCCGCGCCCGATCGAGGTGATCGCCCGGTCCATCGGACGGGTGAAGTAGCAATCGGCGAACTGGATCATCTCTCCCTGCTGGGGCAGCATCACGCCACTGGCGATGCGGTCGCAGCCGAAATCGACCTTGGAGAAGTTCAGGCGGCTCAGTTCGCGCACGCCCGAAAAGTCGAACAGATAGCGATAGCGTTCAAAACTGTACTGCCGCGTCCCCGCGCCGCCATAAAGCGGCTGCGACAGGGTCAGCGTGCCCTGGGCGACGTTCTTGGCGTTCACATAGACCTCGCGGCCGACGCCGCTGCCGATGATGCGGCTGCCGACCTCGATGGCCGCGACATTGGCGACGTTGCTCAGGAGATAGGGCTGGGCCGGGTTGTAGGTGCCGGGGCTGGTCGCGCGGCCGGTCTGCCATGCGGGGCCGGGCTTTGCCTGGATCGAGCCGTTCTGGATCACCCGGCGGTTCGCAAACCCCTCCAGCGTGGGCGCCAGTTCGGCCAGCATCAGCGGTTCGTCCAAGTCCACGCGGCGCCCGCCAAGGTCCAGAGAGATGTGGTCGGTATAGCCCAGCAGCGCCTGAAGCGCCTTTTTCATGCCAAGCGTCTCGTCGCCGAAGGCATCCGCATAGGTCGGAAAATCAAAGCTGCGCAGCAGCGACACGCGTGTTGAGGGCGGGGTGATGAGGCGGCCCTTGAAACGGATGCGGCTGTTGATCGACAGGTCGCCCGAGATGAAGAACGTCCCTGCGGGCACCACGATCGATCCGCCCGCCGCCGCTTGGTCCGCTGCCAGGAACGCGGCCCGGTCGTTCGTGACGCCATCGCCGACCGCGCCGAAATCGCGCACGTCCACCCAGTCCAGCAGCGACGGCACGAACGCCGCGGTGATGTCGTCGATACGGATCGATTCGACCCGGAACGCCCCGCCATTGGCGCCCACCAGGTCCAGACCGAAATGCCCATAGACCGCGCGCGTGCCCCACGGCAGATCGACGCCCGGCCGGTTGCCGACGCCGACGATGGCGCTGACCTCGACCACCTCGCCGTAGTTGCGCAGCGCCACGGTCGTCCCCGCGGTGACCAGGCCCGCGACCGCATTGCGCGACCCGTCGCCCGCCCAGCCCGCGATGCGCACGCTCGCCAGCGGCCCGGCGACGATCTTGACCCGCGCCGACACGCGCAGATAGACGCCGGGGATCATCGGCGTCTCTCCCATGAAGCGCAGGCTGGTCGTGGTCTGCTGCTTGACGACCTCGAAGCAGGGACCGAAATCCTGGTCGGCGGGAACGATGCCGGCATTGCCCGCATCGGCCCAGGTGGGACTGCCCGATGTGCCGTCGCTGCGCGACAAAACGCCCAGGCCCGCCCTGAAGGCGGGTGGGGTCAGCAAAAGCCCGTTCGTGATCGCTATGTTCATCGGCTATCCCTTCCGTATCGGCATGGCGGGCGGGTCCGGGAAGACCCGCCGTGATGCGGACAGAAATAGTTGATGAAAGGTTAACGGGGCCTGAACGCAGCGTGCGCCGCAACGGCCCCGTCCGCAACGTCAGCCTTGGTTCAGGACCAGCTTGCCGTCAAGCGCGTCCCGGATCAGGTCACGGGTCTCATCCACGCCGTAAAGCGCGATGAAGCCGCCGAACCGGGGCCCCTGGTCCGCGCCCAGCAGCACCTGGTACAGGGCCGCGAACCAGTCGCGCAGCGGCTCGAACCCGTGCTCCTTGCCGACGGCGAAGACCATCGACTGCAGCGTTTCGGGGTCGGCGGGCTGGTCCCATGCGGCCAGCCGATCGGCCAGGTCCTGCATCGCGGCACGCTCGACTTCGGTGGGTTCGCGGAACTGCCGCGAGGGGGCCACGAAATCGGTGAAATAGCGCAGCGCAAAGCCCGCAGCCTGATCCAGACCGGGATGCGTCTCGGGGCTGGCCTCGGGGGCATAGCGGCGGATGAACCCCCACAGCCCCTCCTTGTCCGCGGCGCCCGCGACGGATGCCAGGTTCAGCAGCATCTGGAACGGGATCGCCATGTCGGACGCCGGCACGTTGCCGCCGTGGATGTGCCAGACAGGGTTCGCCAGCTGCTGTTCGGGGGTCTGGTCGGGAAAGGCGCGCAGCTGCTGGTGGTATTCGTCCACCGCCTTGGGGATCACGTCCAGATGCATCCGCTTGGCCGTCTTGGGCTTGAGATACATGAAATAGGACAGGCTTTCCGTGGACGCATAGGTCAGCCAGTCGTCGATCGACAGGCCGTTGCCCTTGGATTTGCTGATCTTCTGGCCGTCCTGGTCCAGGAACAGCTCATAGGTGAAATGCTCGGGCTTTTTGCCGCCCAGGATCTCGCAGATGCGGTCATAGATCGGCGTGTTTGTGCTGTGATCCTTGCCATACATCTCGAAGTCGACGTCCAGCGCGGCCCAACGCGCACCGAAATCGGGCTTCCACTGCAGCTTCACATTGCCGCCGGTGACCGGCAGGGTGATCTCCTCGCCGTCCTCGTCAAACGTGATGGTCCCGGCCTTGGCGTCGACATGCTTGATCGGCACATACAGCACGCGGCCCGTCTTGGGGCTGATCGGCAGGAAGCAGGAATAGGTCTGCTGACGCTCTTCGCGCAGGGATGCCAGCATCACCGCCATGATGTCGTCATAGCGTTCGGCGGCGCGCAGCAGCACCGCATCGAACTGGCCGGACTTGTAGAACTCGGTCGCGCTGACGAATTCGTAGTCGAAGCCGAACGTGTCCAGAAAGCGGCGCAGCATGGCGTTGTTGTGACCGCCAAAGCTGTCGTATTCGCCGAACGGATCGGGGACCGAGGTCAGGGGAAGCTGCAGGTGCTCCGTCAGCATCTCCTGGTCGGGGACGTTCTCGGGGACCTTGCGCATGCCGTCCAGATCGTCCGAGAAACAGATCAGCCGCGTCGGGATGTCGCTGATCTCCTGAAAGGCACGGCGGATCATCGTCGTGCGCGCGACCTCTCCGAAGGTGCCGATATGGGGCAGGCCCGAGGGGCCATAGCCCGTCTCGAACAGGACATAGCCCTTTTCGGGGGGCTGCTTCTCGTACCGTTTCAGCACCCGGCGCGCTTCTTCGAACGGCCAAGCCTTCGATTGCATCGCGGCGTCGCGCAGGGTGGTCATGGTCGGATCTCCTGTTGAGGTCCGGAACGCTTATTGAAAGCGCCGCAGATCGTCAATAATTTGCACCCGAACGAAGCGGAGTGTGCCATGACCATCGACCTGCCTTCCCTGTCCCCCTGCGATGCGCTTGTCGCGGTGATGGTGGCGGTGTCCTGCTCGGACAGCACCATCCGCACGTCCGAACTGGTGGCGATCCAGCGGATGGTCGACCATGCGCCGGTCTTTGCGGCCTATGACGACGACCGCATCCGGCCGATCAGCCAGACCGTGATGACGCTGTTCGACGAAGAGGACGGCGTGGACGCGCTGTTCGGCTTGATCCGCGACGCGCTGCCCGAAAAGCTCTATGAGACGGCCTATGCGCTGGCCTGCGACGTGGGCGCCGCCGACGGCCGCCTGTACGAGGGCGAGGTCATGATGCTGGCCGAGATCCGCGACCAGTTGAACATCAGCCGCCTGCACGCCGCCGCGATCGAGCTGTCGGCCCGCGTGCGCCACATGACCGTCTAGGCCAGGCGACCCGCGAAACTGTTCAGCAGATCGGCCTGCAGCGCCTTGGCCTGCCGGGTCCAGGTGCTGACCCCTGCGGGCAGCTCCTCTCCGATGGCGGCTCGGCGACGCTCGGCATCGGCGCAGAAGATGGTGAACACGCCTTCGGTTCCCGACGGCCCGGTGACGTATCCGGCCAGGTTCGACACGAAGTTCAGCGTCCCGGTCTTGGCCGCGACCGGCGCGTTGACCGGGTGGTCGTCGTCGGCCAGCGGATTGCGCCGCATCAGGCGCGACAACAGCAGATCGCGCCCCGGCCCCGCCAGCACGCGCGTCATCGCATAGGGGCTGATCCGGCTGGCATCCGACAGGCCCGAATGATCGGCCAGCCGCATCCCCTGCCCCAGCCCGTCCAGCCAGCCGCGCATCGCCTGTCCCGACCGCACCAGATCGGGCGCACCGCTGGCATGCAGCCCAAGCGCCTCGGCCGTCAGGTTCGTGGAATATTCCAGCATGTCGCGGACCAGCGCCTCGACCGGGGGACTGTCATGATGCGCGATGTCCTGGCCCGCTGGCAGGCGGTCGATGACGTCGGGCGCGGGCAGGACCAGCCCGCGGGCGCGGCACAACGTCTGGAACACGTCCGCCGTATAAAGTTCGGGCAGGCGCACCGGCAGCCACCGGCTGCCCGTTCGACCCATCGCGGCGCGGGATACGGTCCAATATTCGCGTTCCAGATCGTGGCGATAGGTGAACAGGTCGGCCTGGTCGCCCGGCATCGCGGTGACGGTATAGGCGCGGGGGGAATTGTCGGCCGCCCGCGCCTCGACACTGATCTGATGGTCGACGCCCACGCGGGTCCAGCCCAGATGGACACGGTTGAAGTTCAGCATCAGCCCCGAGATGGCGGGGTTGTAAGGCAGATGATCGTCCTGTTCGGGGGCGATTTCGGCGATGCCGGGCAAGGCGCCGCCCCAGACCGCAAAGCGCGCAGGGCTTGGCGTCTTCAGCCCGGCAAGATCGTCGGCCAGACGCGCCAGGTCATCGGTGGTCAGCACCGGGTCGCCGCCGCCCGCCAGGATCAGCGTGTCCCCTGCCCTGATCACCCGCGTGCGGAACCGATGGGCCGGGCCAAGCCGGTCCAGCGCATAAAGCGCGGTGATCGCCTTCATCGTGCTGGCCGGCGCCAGCAACGCCCCCGCCTGGCGCAGGGCCAGCGGTTCGGTCCCGTCGGTCAACGCAAAGGCCACCCGCCCGGGCAGGCCGGACCGCGCGACAAGATCACCGGGTTCCGGAACGGGTCGCGGCCGGGGGCGCAGGTCCAGCCCTTGCGCGGATAGGGTACCGGGGGCCAGGGTCGCGGCCGCAATCATGGTCAGCATCCGGCGTCGGTTCAGCGTCATCGCAGCCCTTTCCGCAGTTCGGTGGAGGACAGGCCCGACATCGGCAGGTTCAAAAGCACCCAGGCCGGCGGCCGTGCCTGTGCCAGCAAAGCGGCCCGCGCTTCCGGCAGGCGCGCGCGACGCAGGATGCTGGCCGCAACGGCATGACGCGCCGCCAGCCGCGATCCGGGCCGGGCCATCACGGCAATCGGCACCTGGTCGGCGATTGCGCGCCAGCGGTCCCAATGGTGGAACTGCACCATGTTGTCGGACCCCATCAGCCAGACGAACCGCACCCCCGGATAAAGCCGCGCAAGCGCGTGCAGGGTATCCGCCGTCTTGCGCAGGCCAAGCCTGGCCTCGATGTCGGTGACAAGGATGCGGGGATCGCGGGCGGTGGCACGGGCGGCGGCCATGCGCGTCGCCAACGGCGCGGGGCCGTGCGCCTTGAGCGGGTTTCCGGGAGAGACCAGCCACCAGACCCGGTCAAGACCCAGCCTGCGCAGGGCGACCTGGCTGATCAGCAGGTGCCCCTGATGGGCCGGATCGAAGGACCCGCCCAGAATGCCGATGCGCTGGCCTGGCCGCGCGAGGGGACAGCCCGTTCGCATCCGGCTCGATTAGCGCAAGGCGGCGCCCGCGCCAAGCACGCGGACTGCAAAAAGCGGGTGCCAGACCCACGGCCCGGCACCCCTTGGCGTCATTTCACGGTGATGCGGCCATCGACATAGGGGGCATAGCCCTCCTGACGCGCGCCCAGATAATCCGCCACCACTTCGGCCAGATCGGGTCCGAAATCATAGGCGTTCTGGCCGCCCTTCGCGAAGACCTCGTACCCGTCGCCGCCCCCGCGCATGTAGTTGTTGGTGGCGACGCCATAGGTCGCCGCAGGATCGATGGGCACCCATTCGCCATCGTGCTGCACCATCACCTCGCTGATGCGCGCGCCCGATTCAGCAGCAGGATCGACGGTGTATTTCAGTCCCGCCACCTGCGCGAAACGGCCTGCGGCCTCCTCGTACTGGCTGGCGCCGTTCTCCAGTGCGGCGACGACATCGGCACCGGTCAGCTGAAAGGTCGCCAGGACGTTCTGGAACGGCAGGACGGTATAGACCTCGCCCATCGTCACCTCGCCTTCGTCGATCGACGCGCGCAGTCCGCCACCGTTCTGGATGGCAATGGTCACGCCCTGATCCGCCACGCGGTCCAGCATGGCGTCGGCCACAAGATTGCCCATCTCGCATTCCCGCGCACGACAGACGTCCCGGTCGCCGTTGATCGGCGCCGATGTGCTGGCCACCACCTCCTCGCGCAGCGCGGCAATGGGTTCGGCCATCTCGGCCACGCGGGCGGCGATCGCCTCGTCCTCGGGAACCGAGGCGTCCAGCAGAATGGGCTCGCCCTCGACCGACGTCAGAACGCCCGCATCATCGAAGGTCAGCGTGAGATGGCCAAGATACTTGCCATAGGCATAGACCTGCGCCACCGGCACCTGCGCGCCGTCTGCCCCGTCCACCATGGTGGGATAGGCCGCCGTCGCGCCCTCCATGTCACCCAGCAGGGTGTGGGAGTGGCCACCGATGACCGCATCGATCCCCGGCACCTCGGCTGCCAGTTCCAGATCGCGCAGATAGCCGACATGGGTCAGGGCGATGACCTTGTCGACGCCCTGATCGGCCAGTTCCGCCGCTGCCGCAGCAAGGCTGTCGGCGTCGTCCTGAAAGATGACATTGGGCCCGGGCGACGCCGTTTCAGGCGTGTCCATGGCCAAGGCCGAGACGATGCCGATCTTCTGGTCGCCGACCTCCAGGATGGTGTGCTTGGCGACCTTGTCGGCCAGCACGTTCGACTGGGAAACGTCGATGTTGCTTGACAGGACCGGAAAGTCGACGCCGTCGGTCAGTACCGCCAGACCCTCGGGTCCGTCGTCGAACTCATGGTTGCCGACCGCCATCGCGTCATAGCCGATGGCGTTCATGAACTCGACCACCTCGGTGCCCTTGTAGGTCGTGTAGAACAGCGACCCCTGGTACTGATCGCCCGCATCCAGCACGATGACGTTCCCGCCCTCGGTCGTGATCCGGTCGCGCAGTTCCTTGATCTTGGTGGCGATGCGGGCCATCCCGCCAAAGCATTCGCCCGCGGCGGTCTGTTCCGCATCACATGTGCTGTCGCGGTCACTGATCGGCTCAATCCGGCTGTGGACGTCATTCGTGTGAAGAATGTGCAGAACGGTTTCGGCCTGCGCGGTTCCTGCGAACAGCGCGATGGCGGATGCGGCGGCAAGAAGGCGTCGTGTCATCCCTGATTCCCTATGTGGCCCTGTTGGTTGGCCCCGGCAGCTTGGCGCAGCCGACGGGGCGGGTCAAACCTTCAGGTCCCTAGGCAGCATGGAGGCCGATGACGTCTTGACCCGCAGCCCCGGGCGGAGGCAAATGCCGCCATGCAGATCTTCAAAGTATTTCGCGCGGCCGAATGGGCCCAGATGCAGCAGGACGGCCGCACCCTCGGGGCGCCCGTCGATCTGGCCGACGGCTACATCCACTTCTCGACGGCCCAGCAGCTGTCGGTGACATTGTCCAAGCATTTTGCGAATGAGGACGGGCTGATCCTGCTGTCCTGCGATCCGGACGCCCTGGCGCCTGATCTACGGTGGGAGCCGTCGCGCGGCGGGGCGCTGTTCCCGCATCTGTACCGGGCATTGACGCTGGCGGATGTGCAATGGTCGCGACCCATTGGCCTGACCGACGCGGGTCACGACACGGGGATCGCGCCATGAGCGTGGTCGAAAAGCTGGGACTTGCCGCGCTGCACCGCATTGACCCCGAACGGGCGCACGACCTGTCGATCGCGGCGCTGGCACGCGGTGTGGTGCCGCTGCATGGACGAGCCGTGACATCCGACAGGTTGCAGGTGTCTCTGGCGGGAATGACGTTGCCCAACCCGATTGGCCTTGCCGCGGGATACGACAAGAACGCGCGCGTCATTGCCCCTCTGATGCGGTCCGGCTTCGGCTTTCTGGAGGTCGGGGCCGCCACCCCGCGCCCACAACCGGGCAATCCCAAACCGCGCCTGTTCCGACTGACGGAACAACAAGCCATCATCAACCGGTTCGGCTTCAACAACGAAGGTGCGGACGTGATCGGCCGGCGCCTGGCGGCACGTCCCACGGGCGTGCCGGTCGGATTGAACCTGGGCGCCAACAAGGACAGCACGGACCGGGCCGAGGACTTTGCCCAGGTCCTACGCGTCGCGGGACAATCAGCGGATTTCGTGACCGTCAACGTCTCGTCGCCGAACACGGAACGACTGCGCGACCTGCAGGGGGCAGAGGCGCTTTCTGCCCTGCTGGACCGGGTGCTGACCGCGCGGGACGGCCTGGCAAGGCGCGTGCCGGTTTTCGTCAAGATCGCCCCGGATCTGACCGACACTGAAATCGCGCAGGTCGCGTCGGTCGCCATGAATGCCAAACTGGACGGCATCATCGCCACGAACACGACGCTGTCGCGTGACGGCATCACCAGACCGCATGCCGGACAGGCAGGCGGACTTTCCGGTCGACCCCTGTTCGCCCGGTCGACCCGCGTCCTTGCCCTGTTGTATCGTGAAACGAAAGGCGCTGTGCCGCTTGTCGGCGTCGGCGGTATCACCAGCGTGGACGATGTTTGGGAGAAGCTGCGGGCCGGCGCTACGGCGGTGCAGATCTATTCGGCCATGATCTATCAGGGACTGTCGATTGCGCCTCGCCTGGCAGAGGCGCTGGACGACCGGCTGACCCGCCAGCGCATCACCCTCGACGAGTTGAGAGGCAGCGCCAGCGCCGACTGACCCTAGCCGTAGTCGTCGGCGCCCAGCAGCTGGTTCATGCTGTGCGATGGTTCGGGGCAACCTGCGTCGCCAATGACGCGGGCGGGGACGCCCGCGACGGTCTTGCAGGACGGGACCTCGTGCAGCACGACCGACCCGGCCGCGATCCGCGAATGGTGCCCGACGCGGATGTTGCCCAGAACCTTCGCGCCCGCGCCGATCAGCACGCCGTCGCCGATCTTAGGATGACGGTCGCCATCCTCCTTGCCGGTCCCTCCAAGCGTCACGGAATGCAGCATCGACACGTCGTTGCCGACGGTCGCCGTTTCACCTATGACGATCGAATGGGCGTGATCCATCATGATGCCCGTGCCAATGCGCGCTGCGGGATGGATGTCCACCCCAAAGCATTCCGAACACCGCATCTGGACGAAGTACGACAGATCCTTGCGATCCTGCTGCCACAGCCAATGCGCCATCCGATAGGCCTGAAGCGCCTGGAACCCCTTGAAGAACAGCAGCGGCTGGATCAGCCGATGCGTCGCCGGATCGCGGTCATAGACCGCCATCAAGTCGGCCCGCGCGGCGTCTCCCAGTTCGGGGGCATTGGCATAGGCGTGATCGGCGATCTCGCGCAGGATCTGTTCGCTCATCTCTCCCGATGCCAGCTTCAGCGAAAGACGATAGGCCAGTGCTGCCTCAAGGCTCTTGTGATGCAAAAGCCCCGCATGGATCAGCGCGCCCAACAGCGGCTCGGCAGCGGCTGCCGCCCGCCCCTCGTCGCGCAGCTGCGCCCAGATCGCATCACGGTCCAGGGACAGCGGTGTCTTTTCGGTGTGCAGCATGTTCATCTTGGGCCCGCCCGGTCTGTCAGACCTCCAACATAGGACAGAATGCGGTCCGGGAAAAGACGGGCGGGCCCGGTCGATCAGTTCGGCAGCCGCATTTCCAGCCAATGCACCGCCAGAGAGATGCGCCCGCCCGTGAACGTGCCGCCCTCGGCCGTGACGATCAGCGGATCGGCCTGGTAATAGGCCATGGGCGAACCAAGCATCCCCCTTGCCCATGAATCCTGCTGCTTGCCAAGGCCCTGACCGAAGCGGTTCAACGCCCCCGCCGTACCAAGACGCCAGCCGGTCAGCGAACCGGTCAGAGTGGCCGTGACCCGTCCGACAGCTCCGATCACCAGCGCACCCGCCGGGATGAAGACCCCGGTCACCGTGCTGCTGCCCGTGCCCAGAATGACCTCGCCCTCGGCCATCCCGGTGACCAGGCCCGACCCGCGGCTTCCCATGCTCATCGCGCCGACGATCCAGGCAGTGCCGTCATGGATGGCCTCCACCCCCCTGTCGGCGACGAAACAGCGCATGCCGCGGGACGGCGGCAGAAAGACCCACCCGCCGTTCGATCCCACGGCGATGCGCCCCGTCTGCCCCACCCATGCCCCCGTGGGCGCCGCGGGAACGCCCCAGCACTGGCCATCCAGAACCGTTGCCGGGGGCGTCTGCGTCGACACGCTCTGCAATACAAGGTTCACCATGCCGTCCAGCCGCATCAGCGCCTCGTTGACGGTGACGTGCTTCTGGGCCTGCGCGGGCTGCAACAGGGCCATCTGAAGGCGCGCGGTTTCACTGGGCATTGAAGTCTCTCCTTGCAAAGGGGCCGCGCCCGAAGGTCTGCGACAATTGAGCCACCTCGATCGTGACCTGTCCGGGCTGCAACTGGTCGCGGACCGCCGCGGGGATGGTCCATGACGGGGTCTGCGTCTGCGTCTCGGCGACGATTTGCCCCGCCTGGATCAGGCGCAACAGATAGCGTTCCGATTCCTCGCCAAGCGGAACGTCGGCGCCGTCCCAGCCATCACCCTCGATCCGGCTGCGCCTGATCCAGGTGATGTCATTGCCCTGTTTGCGCAGGTGGCAGGGCGCATAGGGCCGCAGCCCGATCCCCGGCGCGACCGTCGTACGGCTGCGGTAGCTGGCGTCGTCCGGCGCCCGCAGGGCCGGACCCACCCGCCAGAACCGCTCCTGGCCGCGAGTGGAGGGTGGCAGGTCGACCTGGCGGGGGCCGCCATCCAGCAGCACGACCAGACTGCCAGCAGGCCAGACATCCGGCATGATCGCATCCGTGCCGGCCTGCCCACGCAGGCGGCGGCTGATCTGCCAGGTGTCCGGTGCCACCAGCTCTGCGTTCGCGAACTGGACGATCTCCCATCGGGTCAGGCTGCCGTCCCCGATCGCCATCGCGTTCGCACCCGACAGCAACGCGCGTTCGTTCACGGACCGCAACGGATCGCGAAGCATCCGCAGACGCAGCGGTTCGCCCCGGTCGATCAGGCCCGGGCTTGCACGCCCCAATGGCGTCAGCGTCCGACCGATCAGGGCGCGGCGTTGCAGCATCAGGTTCAGGTCGAACCCGCCCTCGGCCTCGACGGAGCCATAGACCGCGACCGATCCCGGCCAGGGATGGGCCGCGACCGCCAGCCACGGGGCATGCGGAACCTCGTCGCCCCGCAGCAGGGGCAGGTCCATGAACACCGGGAACACGGGCATCGGCGGCAGATACCGGCCGATACCGCCCTGATCCTGATGCGCCAGACGCGGCGTGTAGAGGCCGGGATCGACCCTAACGGCATCGACCGTGATGGCGCCCGCACGCTCGACCCGGTCGATCCGCCAGCGGCGGCTCTCCTGCCCCGGCATATGCGTCACGACAACGTCGCCAGGGCCAAGATCCGCACGTGATGGCGAAAGCGCGAACCGTGCCGTATCGCGCGCCACCTCGGCCTCGGCGATCCAGCGGTCGGTGATGGCGCGCCCTTCCGGGCGGGTCAGCACCATGGCCAGTTCGCTTTCGGACACGGCGCGACGGTCGATATCCGTCAGGCTGGCCTCGGCCGTCGCGACCGCATAGTCGCCCCCTGCCGCGACATGGCTCAGGCGTAGCTGACCGATGTTCGCGGATTCCATCTGACGGACGGTCTCGAACCCGGTCACGTCGCCGGTGATGGCCAGGTCATCAGGTCCGATCTGCGCGCGTGCCAGTCCGTCACGCGAGACGAACTTCAGCACGCCGTCGCGCTCTACCGCGTCAAACCCATGTGCCAGCATCAGGGGCTGCAATGCCGCCCGCCCGGATTCGGAACCCTGCAGGGCATAGCCCCGCACCACGCCTGATATTCTCGACACATCAACGGCCGTCACACCCGCACCCTTGCAGATGTCCGTGACCACCGCGCGCAGCGTGACGGCGCCCGCACGCCCGTTCAGCCAGTGTCCGCGATCCCACGCAGGACCGTCCGACCACAGATCACCACGCCCCGGAAAGGCCGGATAGGGCCGCGCGTCCCAACACCAGACGTGCGCGCGGTCCACGTCCAGCATCCGCATGCCATCGGCATTGACCGGGTTGTTGGCCGGGTCGCGCCAATGCGCCATCGTCGCCTCGACATAGGCGGCCTGAATCGCATCGTTCCGCGTACCGTTGGAGAAATGCGGCAGCATGCTCTCGGACGACATCGCGTCCAGGAACTTGTTCGGCTGGTTCGTCGCCTTGTCTAGGGCGGCGCAGCCGAACTCGGTGAACCAGATCGGCTTCGACCCGGGCACCCATGCGGTCGCTTCTCTCTGCCGCACACCACCGGGGCGGTTGTAGTGCAGGTTCTGCCACCAGCCCGTCAGGTCCTTGTAACGCCAGACCCAAGCCGCGTCATAGGCACCGTCGGTGATGGGCGTGCGGTTCTGCGCCAGACGGTCGGCGTCGCTGGCATAGAACCAATCGTACCCCTCTCCTCCTGCGACATTGGCGCGCAGATAGTCGATATTGTCGATCCGACCCCAGGACGCATCCAGATGGTCGTCGCCATCGCGCCAGTCGGACAGCGGCATATAGTTGTCGATGCCGATGAAATCGATGTTCGGATCAGCCCACAGCGGGTCCAGATGAAAGAACAGCTCTCCGTTTCCGGGGTGATGGCCGAAATATTCTGACCAGTCGCTGGCATAGCCGATCTTGACGTTCGGCCCAAGGATGCCGCGGACGTCCGCAGCCAGGCGGCGCAGGGCCGCCACAGCGGGATAGGTGTTTCCCGGACCGCGGATCTGGGTCATCGCGACCATCTCGGACCCGATCAGAAAGGCATCGATACCGCCCGCCGCTGCGCAGACATGGGCATAGTGCAAAATGAACCGCCGGTACGACCATTCGGCCGGACCGGAATAGGTGACGGTCTCACCGATGCGCGCAAAATCGGTCGGAGCAGCCGATCCGAAGAACGCGGCCACCTGATCGACGGCGGCCGACGTGCCGTCGGTGGTGCCGGTCCGGCCGGGGGCCACGCTGGTCGTGATGCGGCCGCGCCAGGGCATGGCAGGCTGCTCGGTCGCGCCGTAAGGGTCGGTCAATCCGTTGCCGCCCAGTTGCTCCATCAAGATGAACGGATAGAAGATCGCCTTGCGCCCCGACGCCGACAGCGCCCGGAGCCCCTCAATCACCGAGCGGTCAGACGGCGTGCCGCCATAGATCGGACGTCCATCCTTGCGCGCGACCTCGGCCGCATCCGCACGGCCGATGCCACCAACGCGCCAGGGCATCTCCGCCCCGTCGACCTGACGGTATTCGACCTTGGGCTGCACGCGGCACTGACCAATGCGCAGATCGCTGCCGAACCAAGACACGATCAACGACACCGAACCCACATTCGGCAGTTCGCGCCCCAGGACATCCAGCGACGCGCGAAAGTCGGTCCCGCCCATCGGCGTGTTCGTGTTGAAGCTGCGGCTTTCTCCCAGGTCACCACTTTCGGTCACAGGCGTTGTGGCCAGCGAATACTCCCCCGTGCCGGGGATCAGAGCGACGGCCCGGACGTCGCGCGACAGGCCGCTGCCGTCACGCGCCGGGCTTGTCACCTCAAAGCTCAGCTGCGGCATGCGGTTGCCCCACCGCTCCAGGCTCAGGTTCTCCAAAATGACATAGGCCGTCCCGCGATAGGCAGGGGCCGCGTCGCCTTCGATGGCGGCGATCACGGGGTCCGGCATCTGCGCCTCGCCACCACGATAGATCCGCATGTTCAGATCCGCCTGTGCAATCTCCTCGCCATCGGCCCAGACCCGGCCCACCGACAGGATCGGACCTTCGGCCAACGCCAATGCGACAGACAGGCGATAGCTGATCTGGGTCACCTGGGTACTGGGTGCGCCCTTGCCACCACCCGCACTTTCGGACCGCGTGACCTCTGCAAGGTCGGATGCCCAGATGACATGCCCGGGCAGGCGCATCTGTCCCCAGATCCGGGGGATGGCCATGCCCTCTCCGGCTGTCTGGATGCGAAGGCGGTCGATCCGGCCCGTCTCGACGGCCTTCGCCCCACCGCCCAGCAGCCGCTGATCGATGGCACGACCCAGGACGGCTCCTGCCGCGCGGCCCAGAACGGCACCCGACAGCCCAAGGACCGCCCCCCCGAAACCTCCGCCAAGCGACGCACCCACGGCAGACAGGACAATCGTGGCCATAAGGGCCTCCTTCGTTCGAATTGGTCAGGGAAAGCGGAACCGCGCCACGATCCTGGATTGCCACGGAGGGGTCAGCGGACTGTCGATGACACCGTGGCCGGTATAGGCATGCAGAAACCGCGGGGCATCGCCCGCGGCCGACAGGATGCCCAAGTGCTTGGCGATGGCGCCCTGCCGCATCCGAAACAACAGCACCTGCCCTGGTTGCCAGTCCGCATCATCGACCGGACGCAGGTGCCGCATGGCCGCGGACAGCAGCACTTCGGTGCTGCCGCATTCGGCCCAATCGGCGGTATAGGCCGGGGGCGCCTCAGGCTCCGCCCCATAGAGGTCGCGCCAGACGCCGCGGATCAGCCCGAGGCAATCGGAGCCACTGCCCCGGACGCTGGCCTGATGGACATAAGGCGTGCCCAGCCACAGCCGGGCGGCATCGACGACCGGGCTATCCATTCCGGCGACCTGCCTGAGGCGCCATCAGCCAATCCTCGGACGGCAGATGCGGAAACCCGCGGAAGTTCAGATGATTACGAAACTTCAGCCGGCACGTGTCCGCAGCCTTGTCGCATCCTGCCGTCAGTCGGATCTGGTCGCCGGTGGCGGGCAAAATGCCCAGACTGGACCACAGCTCGATAATCCTCTGGCCACCGGGGCGTGCAGTGTCGTTCTTGATCGCACCATGCAGACCTTGCGCCGCTCCGGACAGAACCTCCAGCCGACCATGATCGAACCACGCCGCGTCAAAGGCCGGAAATGCGGTGAACGTGAAGACGCGTCCCTCGTCCAGAACCTGCACTTGGCGCAGCACGCTCAGGCTTTCCGCGCTCAGGTCGACCCTGCACGCCCCATCGCCAAGGCGCGCGCTGCACCGGGGATGATAGACGCGCCCCTGCGGCGCGTTCAGCGCGTCTGACAGGCCGCGAAGCTCGGCGCGGAAGGCCCCGTTCGCACGCGAGACCTCGCCCAAAGACCCGCGAAACACCAGCTTGCGACGGGCGACATCGCTCCAGTCGACCTCCCACATGCGCAGTTCCGCCTGGTCCCACCGACCGGCCATCAGATCGCGCTCGGTGATCGCATCATCGTTCAGCGCCCCGACGGCCTCGGAGTTGTCGACCGACAGGCCGGTTCCCTGAACCAGCGCCCGCGCGGTCAGGCCGCGGTCAGGGCGAAAGGTCACCCCGCCAAAGACCAACCGCTGGTCATGATCGGTAAAGCCAAGCGTCAGACCATCCGCTCGGCGCACGGACCAAGCGCGTGCAACTGTCGTCGTCGTCATACCCGAACCTCCACGACCGGAATGTCGGGGACCTGCCCGGCCTGGAACGACGCGACGGACACTGCGATCCGGTCCGTGTCGAAGCGCACCGGAACGTCGAATTCGAACCCGGCAGAGATGTCCGCGCCTGCCTCCGGGGCCTCGTCAAAGATGATGCGCCCGGCAACATGGTCCACGGCATAGTTGATGCCGACGAACACCTCTGCCCCCCCGATCCCGGCACGCACCGAACCCTGGACCGGCTTGGTCACGGGCCGACGATAGACCGTCGCCCCGGATCGATAGGCCTTCGACAACGGAAAGACCCGCGTTTGCCCGTCCCCGACCGCGATCACCTGATCGCCGAATGCCGGGGCCGCTGACGGCAGACAACTCTTGTAGTCGGACCAATCCTTCCACCGAAACCCGTGCAGCTGGCCCGCACGCGCCTCGAAAAAGGCGATGACCTCCGACAGGTCGTCCAACGACCGCAGGCCCATGCCCGCGTCAAAGCGGCGAAGCGCATGCGTCCAGGGGGTGTTGCGCTCCTCGAACCCGCTGGCCAGCGCCACGATCTCGGTGCGCCGCTCGGGACCGCCGATGGCGCCAAAGGACAGGTTCGTCGGAAATCTTACGTCGTGAAACGCCATCTTTTGCCTCCTCTCAGCTGTTTCGCTCGCCGCGGGCCAGCACGCGCGACATCTGCGCCGCGATCTGCGACTGGCTGCGCTGGAACCCGGCCACGTCCGGGGTCTGGATGTTGAACGTCACGTTCACCGATCCCCCTCCCCCGGATGCGGCGACGCCCAGCTTGCCGTCGGGACCGCGCCGAAGCGGCATGATCGCCTCGGGCCCGGCCTCGCCCATCAGCCCCTGACCGCCGCGCATCGGAAATGCCGTGGGTCCGGAGACGACATCTCCGGCCATGGTGCGGCCGTTGGCGAATGCCCCGCCCTTGGCAAAGGGCATCACCCCGCCCAGCATCCCGCCGATGCCGCCCGCGATCGACCCTGCCAAAGCGTTCTCGACGGGCTTCATGGCGATGCTATAGACGGTATCTGCCAGCGACTGTCCGATGGATTTCAACGCGTCCGACAGCTTGCCGCCGTCCAGGACCAGGCCGTCGATGGCGCGGCCCAAGCCACGCTCAAGCCCCGAGGACAGGGTACCGACCTCGCGCGTGGTGAACATCATAGCCTGGCGCAGCCGACCCAGTTCCGCCTGGAACTCCTGCGTCATGCGGGAATTGCGGCCCAGGTCGTCGTCCAGTTGGTCCAGCGCAGTGCCGGTCCCGTCACGTGTGGTCATCTTGATGATCCCCCGTCGTTTCAGCCAAGACCACGCCCGCCGGTGCGGGCGCGTCGGGATATCGGGCTGCCAGATCGGCCAGCCGGTCACGGGTCATGCGGGGTGTCGTCGGACCCATGCCCAGCATCAGGCCCAACTCGGCAGGGGTCAGTACCCAGAACTGATCGGGATGCAGACGCAGCCCCTGCAGGCCCGCCCGCATCAGGCCCGCCCAGTCCAACCCCCCGGCGCGCCCGGTCATGCAGGCGCCCGAAACGCCAGGGCCAGCAGGCGGGCGGCAACGCGGGCGGCCTCCAGCGGACCCCCGTCGATCTGCACCGCCGTCAGATCACCCGCCTGCCCCGTCCAGCCGCCGCCGCGCAGCCCGGCCACCAGCACGGCCAGGATCTCGCGGCTGGAGAAACGCCCGGCGTCAAGACGAGCGACCAGCCCGGTCAACCCGTCCGCCTCAAGCTGCGCCTCCAGTTCGGCCAGGGCGCCGAGGGTCAGGCGCGCGACATGCGGCCGACCATCCAGCATCAGCGACACCTCGCCTCGCATCGGGTTGGCCATCACAGCGCCACGAAGGTCAGCGCCCCTGCCGAAGCCAGCGACATCTCATAGGTCGCCTCTCCGTCGTGGCTGCCCGCGTACTCCAGGCCGGTGATCTGGAACCGGCCCTCCACGGTGCCGAAATCAGGGATGATGACCTGGAACAACGGGATTTCGCTGTCAAAGAACGCCTGGCGGGCGCGCCCGTCGGTGGCCGCGTCGCGGAACACGCCGGATCCGGCGATCGACGCGCTGCGCACGCCGGCACCGCCCAACAGCTCGCGCCAGCCACCGGCGCTGTCCATGCTGGTCACGTCGACGGTGTCGGCATTGAAGGACAGGCGCGTCGCACGCAGGCCTGCCACGGTCTCGAACGTGCCGTTGCCCGACATATCCATCTTGATCAGCAGATCACGTCCGCTTTGCACTGCCATTGTCCCATCTCCTCAGTTCAGATCGATGCGTGCGCGAAAGGTCAGGTCGACCTGACGAGCCGCGCCGCTTTTCACCCGCCGCGCGGTTGCGCGCAGGAACCACAAACCAGCCAGCTGTCCGCGCGACAGCACCAGTCCGCCCGCCTCCAGCGCATCGGCCACGGCGACCGCTGCGGCCTTGACCGCGCCGAAGCCCGCCCCACTGTCGCTGCCCGCCATGACCGAGATCACGAAATCATGCCGTGATCCGCGTGCCGTGGAATCGCTGGCGTCACGCACCTCCTCGGGACCAAGCGAGACATAGATTCCGCTCGGCGCCGTCACAGGCATCGCGTCGAAGATCGCATCGCCCACCAGATCCGCCAGCGCCTCGTTCGTACGCAGCTGCTGATAGATGGCCGCCTGCAAGGCGACCCCTGCCCCATAGCTCATGTCAGATCCTCCTCGCGCGCAAAGCAGTCCAGATACCGACCGGACGGATCGCTTTCCGCGACCGCCTCGATCTGAAACAACCGTGTTCCTTGGCGCAGCCGCTGCCCAGGCCGAGGGCGTCGCGCATCACCCACAGACGCAGCGCGCAGCGTGATGCGCCATTGGACCACGCTGATCATTCCCGCGCCGGTCCCCTGTTCGCGACCCGACCGCGCCTCCATCTGCGCCCACAGCCAGCCCAGTTGACGCCACCGCGTCTCATAGCCGCCCAGGCCGTCCGCGATCCGGTCGGATGTCTCCAGCGCCAGCCGCGTCGACAGGTTCGGGGCGGCCATCAGCGCCACTCCCGGCTGCCGCGCCCGGCCAGCGTGCGGACCGCGCGCCAGCGCTCGATCAGCGCGCTGACACCGAAAGGCAGCGCATGACGCAAACCATCCTGGCTGCGATCGTCGTAATACCGCGCGGCCAACAGGATGACCGCCTGCGCCAGATCCGCCGGAACCTGGGACCAGGCATCCCCGAAGCCCGCTAGAAACGTGATCGTCACCGTCCCCCGCCGTGGAATCGAAGGCAGCACGACCCTAGTGGGCAGGATCACGGGGCGCTGTCCGTCCGGGACCAGCCGCCACCCCTCGGGGGGCAGTTGGGTCAGCGTGCCGTTCCCGTCGTCGATCTCGATGCGCTCGACCGAATGCACGGGCGCCAGCGGCAGCGACTGGCCAAGCCGGTCGCGCCAATCGTCCAGCTGCATGCGGAACCGCCGCTTCAGCAGCACCTTGCCGGTGCGCCCCTCGATCGTGGCGATCGCTGCACGCAGAAAGCCCGCCAGTGCCGCCGTCTCGGCGGCGTCGTCGGGCCCTTCGAAACCTTGGGCCAGACGCAAATGCGCGCGCAGGGCGGCCACCGGCAGCGCCTCCGCCGCGGGCGCCGTTTCCTCTATCAGCATCATGTTGCGAACCTCCCGTCGTGCTGTCCGCATGTTCCACCAAAGGCGGGGCCCCCGAACGGGGCCCCGGCTGTCTTGCAGGCAAAAGGGAAGCGGGGCGCGCCGCACGCCGGCCATCAGCGCGCGCGGACAGTTGCTAAACCGGAATGCCCGGCACCAGGCGCGCCCCTCCCTCATCTGATCCCCCGGGGGATCAGATGAAGCGCAGCAGCCTGACGGCGCGGAAATCGGTGATCCCGCCGCCGACACGCTTGGTGGCATAGAACAGCACGTGCGGCTTGGCGCTGAACGGGTCGCGCAGCACGCGGAGGTCGGGACGCTCGACGATCGTGTAGGCCGCGCGGAAATCACCGAACGCGATCGAGAACGAGCTCGTCGTCATGTCGGGCATGTCCTCGCTGATCATCACAGGATAGCCCAGCAGCTGGGGCACCTGGCCCACGCTCAGCGCATCGGTCCAAAGGAAGCGGCCGTCTGCATCCTTCATCTTGCGCACCCGCGCCGCCGTCTTCGAGTTCATCAGGAACGAGGCGTTCGAGCGATACTCCGCGCCCAGAGAGTAGATCAGGTCGATCAGGCAATCCATCGGCGCAGCGGCCGGGAAATCGCCAGCCGCGGTGGTGGCGACGAAGCCGATCTGGGCCGTGGTCGCGGTCGCCGCAGGCGCGGTCGGATAGCTCAGCAGGCCGCGCGGCTTGTCGACGCCGTCGCCGCGCAGAAAGGCGTTGGCCTCGGACCGGGCGAACTTCTCGGCGATGCGCTCGGCCAGCCAGCCCTCAACATCAAAGGCCGCATCGTCCAGCAGGCGCTGGCTGGCACGCGGCATCGCGGACAGCTCGTGCACCGGGATGGCGATGCGGTCCAGGGCCGAGTTCGCGGTCTCGACCGTGGCGGCCTCGGTGGCCCAACCGGCGCCCATGTCGCCACGCTCGACCAGCGCCTCATAGACGCTGCCCTCGATGGTCACCACGTTGGCCAGACGGCGCAGCGACGACGTCGAATGCAGCGTGTTCTGCACGGTCTCGGCAACCTTGGGTGCCGCCAGAAACCCGCCGTCGCTGGCCACCGACAGCGCCTTCTCCTCGATGGCCAGACCGCGCAGGCCGTCGTCGTCGCCGCTGCGCAGATAGGCGTTGAACGCCTTCTGGTGGGGCACCTCGACCTCTGCGGTGGCGGACAGGGGCGCGCGGCCCCGCAGGGCGGTCTTGCGGTCGATCATGGTCATACGCTGTTCCTGTGCGTTGAGCTTGGATTGTATATCTTCACGAAAGCCTTTGAGTTCGCTAACGAACCCCATCATGGCCCCCTTCAGGTCGGCGGGCATGTCGCCGCCGCCCGCGGCCTTCACCTCGGTCATGGTCTTCTCCTCGTCACGGTGATCGGGGCCGCGCCCCTGTCGTCGGACCTCCCGCACGGGACTGGTCCGAACCTGGTTGACGGACCGGGATGCGCCCGGTCCGAAATCTCATGCGCCGCGCAGGGCCTGTGCCGCCTGCACGAACAGCGCCGCGACGTCGCGCAGCTCGTCGCTGTCCTTGCGATCCACCTTGGCCTCGGCCAGCATCGGGAAGGTCACCAGCGACACCTCCCACAGCTCGACCTCGGCCAGCACGCGCCGCCCGGCCTTGTCGCGTTCGGCCCGCAGGGTGCGATAGCCGATGGACAGCCCGTCGATCGCACCCGCCTGGATCAGCGCCGCCGCCTCGCGGGCCTGCGCCACGTCGGGCAACAGGCGGCCCTTGACCCATAGGCCCTTGCCGTCCTCTCGGACCTCGTCCCAGACCCCGATGGGTCGGGTCGGGTCGTGCTGCCACAGCATGCGCACCTTGTCGCCGCGCGCCGCGATCCGCGCCAGCGACGCGGCAAACGCGCCGGGCAGCACCGCATCGCCGCCCTGATCGGTCAAACCGAACAGGCTGGCATAGCCTTCGATCACCTGACCGTCGGTTAGCACGGGCGGACCGCCCGCGAACTTCATCTCCAGACCCGGAACCATCCCTCAGCCTCCTTTCGGCGCATAATCTAGAATACCCTGGACGGCCTGCGTCAGGATCACAGCGACCACGCCGTAGACCGTCATCCACAGCCGCCGCTCCAGCCCTTCGATCATCGCCTCGATCCGCTCCAGGCGCTTCTCGACCTGGCCGAACTGCAGCGCCATGATCCGTTCCTGCGCCTCAAGACGCGTGTCGTGCCACAGCCCGTCCTTGACGAAACGCGACCCTTCCATGCCTCACGCCCCGTCCAGGGGCGGCAGGCCCAGCAGGGCGCGCTTTTCCGCATCCGTCAGGAAGCTCGCACCGCTGATGCGGGCCCATTGCTGGTTGCGCTCCTCGGCCAGGGCAGGGATCTGATCCAGATCGGGGCGCAGCTCGATCTCGGCACCCAGATGCTCGGACAGCCACCAGGCGACCGCCGCCGACACCCGTGTCGCCAGCGGCAGCACCGTCAGGCGGAAGAACGCCCGGTGCGCCTCGGCATAGTTCGCATAGGTCGCGTCCCCTGGAATCCCCAGCAGCATGGGCGGCACGCCAAAAGCCAACGCGATCTCGCGCGCCGCCGACAGCTTGGTCTCGTGGAACTCCATGTCGGACGGGCTGAAACCCATCGGACGCCAGTCCAGCCCGCCTTCCAGCAGCATCGGACGGCCCGCATTGCGCGCGCCCTGATGGTTCATCTCGATCTCGCCCACCAGGCGGTCGTACTGCTCGGGGCTCAGCACCCCCTGCCCGTCGATCCCCTTGTAGATGATCGCTCCACTGGGCCGCGCCGCATTGTCCAGCAGCGCCTTGGACCAGGCACTGGCGCTGTTGTGCACGTCCAGCGCGACGGCAGCCGCCTGCATCGGCGACAGACCGTAATGGTCGTCCTGCGGGTGGAACGCCTTGACGTGGCAGATCGGATCGGGGCTGCCGGTCATGTCGAACCGGTGCTTGCGCCCGCCCACCGCATATTCATAGGCCACGGGCCATCCATCCGCACCGGGCACCACGCTCATGCGGTCGGAGCGCAGCACGTGCAGCTCCTCCGGGATGCCCGTGGCGTCCGCGCCCACAGCCTCCAGATAGCCGTTGCCCGACAGCAGGATCTGCCCGAACAGCGCCTCGAACAGCTCGGCCCGACCCTGGCCCGGATTGGGCCTGCGCAGCAGATCCAAAACCGGATGCACCTCATAGCGATGGTCGCGATCCGCGCAGATCATCGGCACGGCCGCCGCGGCCTCGGCGATCAGGCGCACGCTGCGAAAGCCCACCGGGTTCCCCATGAACCCGCCGCGCGTCAGCGTGCCCGTATCCCTGGCCGACCAGACAGGGCGCCCGGACCCGCTGGCGAATGCCACGACCCGGCCCGTCGCACTGGCCTTCCTCTCTGGCGGGGGGGATGATTTCTCCTCCCGCGAAAACAATCGAAACGCCATGCTCGCCTCCATGCCTCAGCCATGCGAAAGGGCCGCCCCCTGCGGGACGGCCCTTCGTCGGTCCGACCTCTCGGACCCGGTTACAATCGCCGCATCTGCGGCCTGCGCCAGCCTGCGGCGGGCTCGATCATCAGCTCATGGACCGCCCAGACCAGGGCATCCAGCCGGTCGGGACTGCCCCGCCCCTCGAACCCGCGCACCGTCATCTGGCACATCTGATCCTCCAAGGCGCCAAGGGCGCCCTTCAGATGCTTGACGCGCCCCTGCTCGTACAGCGCGGCGACGGGCTCTGCTCGCAACCCCTTGCCCCGCGACGCCCGCAGCGCCTTGAACGGGACCAGCGGGTCGATCTGGCGCACAACGCTCTCGACCAGATCGCCGCCCTGGTTCACCTCGGCCACCAGCTTCTCGGCACCGTAGCGGTCCATCGCGGCAATCGCGGCGCGGGCCCAATCCGTGGGCCCGCCCCGGACGCTGGCATCCTCCAGCACATAAGCGCGCCAATCCTTTGGCTCGCCCTGCGTAACGACGCCCGCGACCACGATCCCGCATTCGTCGCTGGCCCGCCCGCCGGTAACCGACGGGTCGACCGCGACGACGATCCGGTCCAGCTTGGGCGCCTCGGCCACCCGCGCGTCTTCCAGCATCGCGGTCGTCCACAGCGCCCCCTCGACATCGTCCAGCAGCAAGCCGTCCAGCTCCTGGCGCCCCAACCGCGTCCCGCCATAGCGGCTCTCGACCTCCGCCAGAAAACTCTCCGCCAGATAGGCGCGGTTCGCATCTGTCGGCGCATGGGTCACCACAGTGCTGGCATTGCCCAGGATGCGCTTCAGCACGCCCACATTGCGCGGCGTGGTGGTGACGACCTGCTGGGGATGCTCGCCAAGCCGCAGCGCGAACTGCAGCATGTCCCAGACATCCTCGGCCTTCTTCCACTTGGCCAGCTCATCGACCCAGGCCGCGTCGAACTGGGGCCCGCGCAAAGCCTCCGGCTCATGCGCGGAATAGACCGTGGCGGTCGCCCCGTTCGCCCAGACCAGCCGCTTGCGGCCCGCCTCCCAGACCGGACGCCGGTCGGGGGGCGAACAGGCCAGGATGCCGCTCTCGCCGAACACCATCACCTCGCGCACCTGGTCGAAGGTCTCGCCGACCAGGGCCACGCGATGGCATTTCCCGGGTGCAGCAGCCGTGGGCCCCTCGACCAGGCTGCGCACCCATTCCGACCCGGCGCGGGTCTTGCCCGCGCCGCGCCCGCCCATGATCACCCAGGACTTCCAGTCGCCCTCGGGGGGCAACTGATGGGGCAGCGCCCAGAACTCGAACAGCCAGGGCAGGCTCATCAGCGCGTTCTGCGACAGCCCGCCCAGAAATTCCTCAACCTCCTCCGGCCCGGCGGAGGCAAGCCAGGCGGCGCCCGATCTCGTCTCGTGCGGCGCCGAGGTCAAGGCTGCCCCCTCCGACGCCGCCCGCGATGTCTTTGCGAAGTTTGTCAACCTTGATCCTTTCCGCCATCAGCAGCTGGACGGCCTCGCGGACCGTCTTCGCCGTCTCCATGGCCTTTTTCAGCTTGGCCGGGTCAAGCTCCCCGGACTTGAGCGCTTCAAGCTCGGCCTGGTGCCCCCGCAGGTCCTTGACGTAATCCCAGAACAGCCAGCGCAGGACGTCGATCTCGTCCTCGCCCTCGGCGATCTCGGGCATCGCGAACCCGGCCTTCTCAGGCTGGGTTCCGGTCACGAAAGGTCCGTCGGTTTTCCCGGCCCCGCCCCATTCCATATCGTTCATGCACTCTGCCCCGCCTCGTGTTCCTGTCCGCACGAGCCAAGAGACGAAAAAAGCGGCCCAAGGGTTTCCCCCGGCCGCTTGCCCACCTCTTCCAGCATGTAAAAGTTCTACCTTAGGGCGTTCGCCAAGTCAATGGATAAACCCATACGTGCATAATATGGCGCATAAACCTTGCGATTACAATGCGATACACTATGCAACACCCCCGGCGTACGCTGCGCAACACGCCCCTGAATCAGCTTCGCGCGGCCTCGACGAACGCGCGGATCAGCGCAACATCCTTGACCCCCGGTGCACGTTCCACGCCCGAACTGACGTCCACGACAGGCGCCCCCGTCAGCCGCACGGCCTCCGCGACGTTGTCCGGTGTCAGTCCCCCGGCCAGCATCCAGGGCCGCAACCAATGCCGCCCGACCAGCAGCCGCCAATCGAAGGCCAACCCGTTCCCACCCGGCAGATCGGCCCCCGCCGGCGGCTTGGCATCCACCAGCAGCATGTCCGCCGCCACGCCGTAATCCATCAGCTGTGGCAAGTCCGCCGGACCCGACAGCCCGACCGCCTTCATCACAGGCAGCCCCGTCAACGCCTTGACCTCGGCCACCCGCGCGGCGCTCTCATAGCCATGCAGCTGGATCACGTCCAGCGCCGCGTGGTCCAGCACCTCTCGCAGCAGATCGTCCGACGGATCGACGAACAGTCCCACGCGGGCGACCCCAACGGGAACCTCCGCCGTCAGCGCTGCGGCTTGGGTCGCGGTCACTGCACGCGGCGACCTGGGAAAGAATACGAACCCCAGAAAGCGCGCACCGGCATCGACGGCCGCCGCGACATGGCGTTCCTCGGACAGCCCGCAGATCTTGACCTCGGCCACGCCTCAGCGAACCGCAGGCAGGGCCGCACCCTTGGCGGGGGCAGGCTCGTCCAAGATCGCCAGCACCTCGTCGCGCGGGGCGGCGTGGCGGTCGCGCAGATGCCCGACCTCGCTCTCAAGACGCACGACCTCGGCATTGCGCTGACGCGCCTCGCGGCGGAAATGCGCCTCGCGCAGCCACTCCCAGACCAGACCGGCCAGCATGCCCAAGGCAAAGGCCACGAAGATCACCAGGAACAGCGGTACCGTCAGCGACCACGTGCCGCCCAAGTACTGTCCGAAATTGGCCGGGAACGCCGAAAGGGTGACCATGTCACGGTTGGCCAAGGCGACCGCCACCAGCACAAGCGCCAGTGCTGCGACAAAGATCAGACGGATGAAGCGCATTGAATTTCCTCGATATCGCAGACGGGCGGGATGCCCGGTAAACAGGGGCCTCAGGCGTCGCCGTTCAGGCGGTCGCGCAGCAGCTTGCCGGTCTTGAAGAACGGAACGTGCTTTTCGTCAACCTCGACCGATTCACCGGTGCGCGGGTTGCGCCCCGTCCGGGAATCGCGCTTCTTGACAGAGAAGGCGCCAAAGCCGCGCAATTCGACCCGGTCGCCCCGCGCCATCGCGTCGATGACCTCCTCGAAGATCGTGTTCACGATCCTCTCGACGTCGCGGCGGAACAGGTGGGGGTTTTCATCTGAGATCTTCTGGATCAGTTCGGACCGGATCATATGTTCCCCCAATTGGACGGGTCTTCCTGCCGTCAAAGTCAGCACGTCAAACCGCAAGGCCGGTGCAATACCGCCCTTCATGTTTCCGTTCAACGCCCGACAGAAGTCACTGGTTTCATAGCGTTGCCAGCTTTGCCCCAAACGCGCAAGCGGGATGGCGCGCATCCGCCCGGCCGTGGGCAAGAAAAAGCCCGCCCCGGACGAACCGGGGCGGGCAAGGATCGATCGGGTCGGGCCGATCAGCTGTTGCGGTTCAGTGCCGCACCCAGGATGTCGCCCAGAGACGCGCCCGAATCCGAGCTGCCATAGGTGTCGATGGCTTCCTTTTCCTCGGCGATCTCGCGGGCCTTGATCGACAGGCCTAGACGGCGGGTCTTGGTGTCGACGTTGGTCACGCGGGCATCGACCTTGTCGCCGACGCTGAAACGCTCGGGGCGCTGGTCGGCACGGTCGCGGGCCAGGTCGCTGCGGCGGATGAACGACTTGACGCCGTTGTACTCGACCTCGATGCCACCCTCTTCGATCGCGGTGACTTCGGCGGTGACGATGGTGCCACGCTTCACGCCATCAACGGCCTCGGCCATGTTCTCGTTTTCCAACGACTTGATGGACAGGCTGATGCGCTCCTTCTCGACGTCCACGTCCTGGACGACCGCCTTGACGACGTCGCCCTTGCGGAAGTCCTGGATCGCGTCTTCGCCGCGGGCATCCCAGCTGATGTCCGACAGGTGGACCATGCCGTCGATGTCGCCTTCCAGGCCGATGAACAGACCGAACTCGGTGATGTTCTTGACCTCGCCCTCGATGACGGTGCCGGTCGGATGGGTTTCGGCGAACACTTCCCACGGGTTGCGCATCGTCTGCTTCAGGCCCAGGGACACGCGGCGCTTGGCCTCGTCGATCTCCAGAACCATCACTTCGACTTCCTGCGAGGTCGAGACGATCTTGCCCGGGTGGACGTTCTTCTTGGTCCAGCTCATTTCCGAAACGTGGACCAGACCCTCGACACCGGCTTCCAGCTCCACGAAGGCGCCGTAATCGGTGATGTTGGTCACGCGGCCCTGGTGGACCGACTCGATCGGGAACTTGTCGGCGACCGTATCCCACGGATCGGCCTGCAGCTGCTTCATGCCCAGGCTGATGCGGTGGCTGTCCTTGTTGATCTTGATGACCTGGACCTTGACGGTCTCGCCGATCGCCAGGATCTCGGACGGGTGGTTGACGCGACGCCAGGCCATGTCGGTGACGTGCAGCAGGCCGTCGACGCCGCCCAGGTCAACGAAGGCACCGTATTCGGTGATGTTCTTGACCACGCCGTCGATCGACTGACCTTCGGTCAGGTTCGCGATGACTTCGGCGCGCTGTTCGGCGCGGCTCTCTTCCAGGATGGCGCGACGCGACACGACGATGTTGCCGCGACGACGGTCCATCTTCAGGATCTGGAACGGCTGCTTCAGACCCATCAGCGGGCCGGCATCGCGCACGGGGCGCACATCGACTTGCGAACCGGGCAGGAAGGCGACGGCACCGCCCAGGTCGACCGTGAAGCCGCCCTTGACGCGACCGAAGATGGCGCCTTCGACGCGCTCTTCGCTTTCGTAGGCCTTCTCCAGACGATCCCAGGCTTCCTCGCGGCGGGCCTTCTCACGGCTGATCGACGCTTCGCCGCGGGCGTTCTCGACGCGGTCCAGATAGACCTCGACCTCGTCGCCGACCTTGATGCTGGGCTCTTCGCCGGGATTGGCAAATTCCTTCAGATCGACGCGGCCTTCCATCTTGTAGCCGACGTCGATGATGGCCTGGCCTGCCTCGATGGCAATGACGCGGCCTTTGACAACGCTGCCCTCGTCGGGGGTGTCAATCTCGAGGCTTTCATTCAGAAGGGCCTCGAACTCCTCCATGGTCGCTTTAGCGCACATACGTATTCAGTATCCTTTGTGTCTGTTTTCCGGCCTGACGGTTGGCTCCGCCGGTCTTTATGGTGCCGTTGGGGCAACGCCAAAGGGTCGCGGCATGACGCCCGACCCGTTGGAATGCGGTCTGTTCTGACCATGTCGCCCGTGTGACTGCGGCCCCAATACCCGTGTTTGAGGCCAATTTCAACGCCTAAACGCGTCTCCACACGCCCGACACGCGGCTGTAATCGGCAATCTCGGGGGTGCCAAAGCCATTGGCGTCCATCGGCGCGACATGCCGCTCCAGCCGCAGGTCCGGGCCGTCGATCTCCAGCAGCACGAACTCGTTCTGCCCGTCGGTGATGCGCGCACACAGCGCCGTGCCGGTCTGGATCTGCAGCACGCGCGGATGGCGCCCCGTCGCCAGCAACGCGTCCGTCGCCCAACGGTGCAGATGCCCCGACAGGACCACCTGCACCCCCGACGCCTCAAGCCGGTACAGCGCCTCGGACGCGCGCCGTGCCAGCGCCTTGTCGACGCGCGGCAGCTGTTGCAGCGGATGATGCAGCGCCACGATATTGGTGCCCATCGCGTCGACATTGCCGATGACGCGGCCGATCTCGCCCTCGCGGATCTTGCCGCGCTGCCAGGCATAGGGATCGGCGCTGTTCAGCGCCATGACCCGCACGTCGCCCGCCCGCCCCACCGGTGTCAGCACGGGACCGAAATGCCGCCGGAACCCCGCAAAGGGCCAGAACATCCGCGCCACAAGGTTCCATGCCGGTACGTCGTGATTGCCCGGCATGCACATCAAGGGCGCCTCGATGCGGTCAAGAAAGGCGCGTGCCTGCCGCATCTGCGGGGGCAGCGCGCGGTGCGTGATGTCGCCGCCGATGACCACCAGGTCGGGGCGCAGCGCCGCGATCCGCGCCAGCAGCGGCTCCTCCAACGCGGCACGGTGAAATCCGAAATGCAGGTCGGTCAGATGAAGGATGCGCGTCACCGGTGGTCAGCCCTTCGGCTGCTCGGTCTTGCTGACCCCGTCGCGGGGCAGCAGAACCTTGAGCCCGTCATGGCGCACCTTCAGCCGGAAGGGGCTCTCCAACGCGGTCTTCTCGCCGTCATGGGCGATCAGCTGGCGCCGCTTGGGCGTCTCGATGGTCAGCTCGTCCGTCAGGATCAGGTCGAAGTCGTCGTTCTTGGCGCTCTTGCCCATCGCCATGCGCAGGGCGGACCGCATCAACGGCAGGGGGTGCTTCGCCTTGGCGATCAGCACCGCGAATTCGCCGCGCCGGATCTCCTCCGCCCCCTCCAGCCCAAAGCTGTCCAACTGATAGGCGCTGCGCGCGACAAAGACCAAGGCACTGGTATAGCGGCTCTCCTGCCCGTCGACGCGGGCGACAAGCTGCATCGGGCGCCGCAGGCGCCGCAGCGCCACCAGCACCGACCAATAGGCCGCCATCCGCGACCGCCCCCACCGCTTGTAGATCCCCTCGCGCGTCTTCAGGATCTGCGGATAGGCGCCCAGACTGACATTGTTCAGAAAGATCAGCCCGTTGACGTCGCCGACATCGACCGCCTCGACCCGGGCGTCCAAAATCGTGTCCAGCGCCTCCTCGACGGTCTCTCCGACGCCCAGGTCGCGGGCAAAATAATTGAACGTCCCGCCCGGCAGGACGCCCATCACGACGTCACGATCAACCAGCGCACCGGCCACCGCCGATTGCGTGCCGTCGCCACCCGCGGCGATCACCAGATCGAACCCCTCAGTCGCGACCTTGCGCGCCAGCGCGGGCAGGTCGCTCCCCTTCCGGCTCTCGCGCAGCTCGAACCTGCCGCAGGCGGGTGCGAGCCGTTCGTTCAGCATCTCGCGCAACTCGACATGCTTCTTCTTGCCCGATCCGCGGTTCATCACGACGCAGACCTTGGCACTGGCCAGGTCGAACCCATCGGTCTTGTGCTGCATCGCTGGACTGTCCCCGGCCGTGATTGTCATCTGCTGGGCACCGAACACCCAACCCCGCCGCAGGGTTGCATCTACAGCAGCCGGGCCGCCGCCTCGGCCGACGGTTTCAGCCCCTGCCCGCCGCCGCCGACAAAGGCGACCAGCTGTTCGCGCATCCGCGGCTCCCAGAAATCGCGCAGATGGGCGGCGATCTTTTCGGGTGCTGCGCCGCCGGGCTGGGTGTCAAAGAAACCGGCGATCTGGTTGACCATCAGGACCATCTTGTCAGGCGACATCGGACACCTCGGCGCGCAGCCGTTCGGGGTGGGAAAACAGATCAAAGCCCTCGCCGCGGGCAAAGGCCGCCAGGGTGATGCCCGCGCCCTGCGCCAGCCGCAGCGCATGAGCGGTAGGGGCGGACACGGCGATCAGCACCGCGCCCCCGGCCAAGGCGCATTTCTGCACCATCTCGACGGACACGCGGCTGGTCAGCACAAAGGCGCCCTGCCCCGCATCCATGCCCTGCCGCGCCATTGCGCCGATCAGCTTGTCCAAGGCGTTGTGGCGGCCCACATCCTCGCGCGCCAGCACGATCCCCCGTCCGGGGATCATGAAGCCTGCCGCATGGACCGCGCGGGTCCGGTCATGCAATGGCTGCCAGCCGCGCAGATCGTCGGTCGCCCGCGCGATCTGGCTTGCATCCAGCACCGGCCCAGCGCCCGACAGGTCGGGCAGCGCGCGCACCGCCTCCTCAAGGCTGTCGATCCCGCACAGCCCGCAGCCCACCGGCCCCGCCATGAAGCGGCGCCGCGCCGCCAGCGCGTCGGTGCGGTCATCCGCGATCCACATCTGCGCCTCGACGCCGCGGGGATGGGCCAGAACCTCCAGCCGCTCGATCTGGGCGGGGTCGGTCACGATCCCCTCGGTCAGGGAAAAGCCCACGGCAAAATCCTCCAGATCCGCGGGCGTGGCCATCATGACGGCCTGGGTCGATCCGCCATAGACCATCGCCACGGCCATCTCCTCCGGCAGGGTCCGGGTGACATCCGCGCGGCTGGCCGCGCGGACATGGGTGGCGGGGGCTTGGGTCGTGGGGTCGGGCAGGTTCATCGTCACTCCGCGGCTGACAGGATCCGCCGCGACCTTTCGGCCTGTGCAGTATAGCGTTCCTGCCAGTCCGACGGACCGTTCGAGGGGCTGACCTGCACCGCGGTGACCTTGTATTCCGGGCAATTCGTCGCCCAGTCCGAAAAATCGGTCGTCACCACGTTAGCCTGCGTCGCCGGATGGTGGAAGGTCGTATAGACCACACCCGGCGACACCCGTTCGGTCAGCGTCACCATCAGCGTGGTCTCCCCCGCCCGGCTGGCCAGCCGGACCCAGTCGCCGTCGCGGATGCCGCGGGTCTCGGCGTCATGCGGATGGATCTCCAGCACGTCCTGGCCGTGCCAGGCGGTGTTCTCGGTCCGCCGGGTCTGCGCGCCCACATTGTACTGCGACAGGATGCGACCGGTGGTCAGCAGCAGCGGGAACCGCGGTGAGGTGCGTTCGTCGGTCGGGATGTATTCGGTGATCACGAAATGCCCGCGCCCCGACTGGAACCCGTCGACATGCATCAGCGGCGTGCCCGTGGGCGCGGCCTCGTTGCAGGGCCACTGCACCGAGCCCAGCTCCTCCAGCCGCTCATAGCTGACGCCCGCAAAGCTGGGCGTGGTCGCGGCGATCTCGTCCATGATCTGGGACGGGTGGGTGTAATGCCACCCCGCCCCCATCGCGTTGGCCAGCATCTGGGTAATCTCCCAGTCCTCATAGCCGTTGCGGGGCGCCATGACCTTGCGCACACGGTTGATGCGGCGTTCGGCATTGGTGAAGGTCCCGTCCTTTTCCAGGAAGGACGATCCGGGCAGAAAGACATGCGCGTAATTCGCCGTTTCGTTCAGGAACAGGTCGTGGACGATCACGCATTCCATCGCGGCAAGGCCCGCCGCCACGTGATGCGTGTCGGGATCGGATTGCAGGATGTCCTCCCCCTGGCAGTAGAGACCCTTGAAGGTCCCCTCCACCGCGGCATCCAGCATGTTGGGAATGCGCAGGCCCGGCTCGGGGTCGATCTGGACCCCCCAGGCGTTCTCGAAGATCGCGCGCACGTCGGGCATCTTGACGTGGCGGTATCCCGGCAGCTCGTGCGGGAACGACCCCATGTCGCAGGCGCCCTGCACGTTGTTCTGACCGCGCAGCGGGTTCACGCCCACGCCGGGCCGCCCGATATTGCCGGTCAGCATCGCAAGGTTCGCGATCGCCATCACGGTCGTCGACCCCTGGCTGTGCTCGGTCACGCCCAGCCCGTAATAGATCGCGCCGTTCCCGCCCGTCGCGAACAGCCGTGCGGCGGCGCGCAGCTCTGCGGCGGGCACGCCGGTCAGGGTCTCGGTCGCCTCGGGGGCGTGGCGGGGATCGGCGATGAACTCGGCGTAATGCTGGAACTCGTCCCAATCACAGCGGTCGCGGATATAGGCCTCGTCCATCAGCCCCTCGGTCACGATCACATGCGCCATGGCGCTGATGACGGCGACGTTGGTGCCGGGGCGCAGCGGCAGGTGATGGGATGCCTCGACATGCGCGGACCGCACGATGTCGGTGCGGCGCGGATCGACGACGATCAGCTTGGCCCCCTGACGCAGGCGCTTCTTCAGGCGGCTGGCAAAGACCGGATGGCCGTCCGTCGGGTTGGCCCCGATGATCAGCACCACGTCGGTCTGTTCCACGCTGTCGAAATCCTGCGTCCCGGCCGAGGTGCCGAAGGTCTTGCCCAACCCGTATCCCGTGGGCGAATGGCACACCCGCGCGCAGGTGTCGGTGTTGTTGTTCAGGAACACCGCACGGGTCAGCTTCTGGACCAGATAGGTCTCCTCGTTGGTGCAGCGGCTGGAGGTGATGACCCCCACCGACCGCCGCCCATGCCGTTCCTGGATGCCGCGCATCCGGTCGGCGGCAAAGGCCAGCGCCTCGTCCCAGGCGACCTCGCGCCACGGGTCCTCGATCCGCTCGCGGATCATCGGCTTCAGGATGCGATCCTGGTGGGCGGCATAGCCATAGGCGAACCGCCCCTTGACGCAGCTGTGCCCGCGGTTCGCCTTGCCGTGCTTGTAGGGCACCATGCGCACCAGCTGGTCGCCGTTCATCTCGGCCTTGAAGCTGCAGCCGACGCCGCAATAGGCGCAGGTGGTGATGACCGACCGCGTGGGCGTGCCAAGTTCGGCCACCGACTTCTCCTGCAGGGTCGCGGTCGGGCAGGCCTGCACGCAGGCACCGCAGCTGACGCAATCGCTGGAGAAGAAATCGTCGGCGCTGGTCCCGGCGCTGACGCGGCTGTCGAAGCCCCGGCCCTCGATGGTCAGGGCGAACGTCCCCTGCACCTCGTCGCAGGCCCGCACGCAGCGCGAACAGACGATGCACTTGCTGGGATCATAGGTGAAATAGGGGTTGGAGTTGTCCTTGGGAATGAACTGCGGGTTGTCATGCCCCCCGCGCAGCCGGGCCTCGGCCTGCGACCGCGCGCCCGTTCCCGACGGGTCGAAATGGTTGTCGCCCGGCGCATAGCGGACGTCGCGCAGGCCAACCTGCCCGGCCGTGTCCTGCAACTCGCAATCGCCATTGGCCGAACAGGTCAGGCAATCCAGCGGGTGGTCGCTGATATACAGCTCCATCACGCCCTTGCGCAGCTTGCGGATCTTGGCCGACTGCGTGTGAACCACCATCCCCTCGGCCACGGGGGTCGTGCAGGATGCGGGCGTCCCGCGCCGCCCCTCGATCTCGACCACGCACAGGCGGCACGACCCGAAGGCCTCCATGTTGTCGCTGGCGCACAGCTTGGGGATCTGCACGTCGGCCATCATGGCGGCGCGCATCACAGACGTTCCCTCGGGCACGATCACCGCGATGCCGTCGATGGTCAGGGCGACCGGGGCGCCGCTGCGCGCAGGCGTGCCCATGTCACGGTCGTCGCCGGGCGCGAATTCCGGGATGATGAAGTCTTTCATTCCGCGGCCTCCTTATGGGTGGCGAAATCGTCGGGAAATTGCGTCAGCGCGGACATGACTGGATAGGGCGTGAAGCCGCCCAGGGCGCATAGCGACCCGTCCTTCATCGTCTCGCACAGATCGGTCAGCAGGGCGGCGGCGCCTGGGTCGCCCGCGGCGATGCGGTCGATGGTCTCGACCCCCCGCACGGCGCCGATCCGGCAGGGCGTGCACTTGCCGCAGCTTTCCACCGCGCAGAATTCCATCGCGAAACGCGCCATCTGCAGCATGTCGGCGCTGTCGTCGAACACGACCAGCCCGGCATGGCCGATCAGCCCGCCCGCGGCATCGAAATCCTCGTATCCCATCGGCGTGTCGAACTTGCTGACGGGCATATAGGCGCCCAGCGGCCCGCCGACCTGCACGGCCTTGACCGGACGCCCGGTCGCGGTGCCGCCGCCGATGTCGTTGACGACCTCGCCCAGCGACATCCCGAAGGCGGTCTCGAACAGGCCGCCGCGCGCGACGTTGCCGGCGATCTGCAGGGTCACGGTGCCCCGCGACCGCCCCAGCCCGAAATCGGCATAGGCCTGCGCGCCCCGTTCGAAGATCACCGGGACGGTGGCCAGGCTGATGACGTTGTTGACGACCGTCGGCTTGCCCAGGAACCCCTCCAACGCGGGCAGCGGGGGCTTGGCGCGCACCGTGCCGCGCTTGCCCTCCAGGCTGTTCAACAGGCTGGTCTCCTCTCCGCAGACATAGGCGCCGGCGCCGACCCGCACCTGCATGTCGAAGGCCCGCCCCGAGCCCAGCACATCCGCACCCAGCATGCCGCGCTGGCGGGCGATGACGACCGCGCGTTCCAGCACGTCGATCGCCACGGGGTATTCCGACCGCATGTAGACATAGCCGCGCGTCGCCCCGACCCCCAGGGCGGCGATCGCCATCCCCTCAATCAGGGTGAAGGGATCGCCCTCCATGATCATCCGGTCGGCGAAGGTGCCGCTGTCGCCCTCGTCGGCATTGCAGACGATGTATTTCTGATCGGCGACCGCATCGGCCACGGTCTTCCACTTGATGCCGGTCGGAAAGCCTGCGCCGCCGCGCCCGCGCAGCCCGCTGGCCATGACCTCGGCCACGATCGCCGCGCCGTCCATGCCGATCGCGCGGCGCAGCCCCGCCAGACCGCCATGGCGTTCGTATTCGTCCAGGTCCAGCGGGTCGATCAGCCCGCAGCGCGCGAATGTCAGTCGCGTCTGGCGCGCAAAGAAGGGAATGTCCTCGACCCGGCCAAGGCAGGGCAACGTGCCATCCAGCAGCGCGCCCACATCGGCGGGCGTCACCGGGCCATAGGCCAGACGCCGGCCGTCGGCCTCGATCTCGACCAGGGGCTCCAGCCAGACCATGCCGCGCGACCCGTTGCGCACGACCTGGGCATCCAGACCCCGCGCGGCGATCTGCTGCGTCAGGGCGTCGGCCACGGCATCGGCACCCAGCGCCTTGGCGGCACTGTCCAGGGGAACAAAGATCCTCATCGTGCGGCCTCCAGCGCGGCGACCAACCGGTCGCCGTCGACCCGTCCCATCAGCTGCCCGTCCAGCATCGCGGCCGGACCGCAGGCACACAGGCCCAGGCAATAGACCGGCTCGACCGTCACGGCCCCGTCGGCGGTGGTCCCATGCCAGTCCACACCAAGCCGGTCCAGAACGCCCGCGGCCATCGCGGCGCCGCCCATCGACTGGCAGGCCTCGGCCCGGCAGATCTTCAGGATGTGACGCCCGGCGGGATGGTCGCGGAAATCGTGATAGAAGCTGATGACGCCATACACCTCGGCCCGGCCCAGGTTCAGCACGTCGGCCAGAACCGGCACGGCGGCCTGCGGCACGTGGCCCCATTCCGCCTGGATCGCATGCAGCATCGGCAGCAGCGGCCCCTCCAGCGCGGTCAGGGGGGTGACGACATCGCGGATCTCGTCCGCGGTCGGGGCTGGCGCGTCGTTCAGCATGGCTGGCCTTTCAGATATCCGTTCCCCAGAAGACAGCGGGGACCATCTGAAATCAATATCGCAGTTCCGTTGAACGATAGAGCATTTCTATCAAACCATGCGCCGCGCCTCGCTCAGCAGCGCCTCCAGAACCGGGGTGTGCGGCTCCCGCCAGGGGGCGATCAGGCCCACGGCGTGGCCCGGTGCCGACCCCTCCAGCGCGATGAGGCGCAAGGGTTTGCCCTGCGCCAGGAAACCGGCGATATCCTCGGGCAGGATGGTCAGCCAGCCACCGGCCATCACATGCGACACCAGCACCACGGTCGAATTCGATTCCACCGTGGCCTGCGGCACCACGCCTGCGGCGGTCAGGGTGCGGTTGATGATACGGCGGTTCTGCATGTCCTGTGACAGAAGGCACAGCCGCTGACCGTCCAGATCAGACCACGCGACCTGCGCCTGCGCCGCCAGCGGGTGATCCTGATGCGCGACCAGCAGATAGCGTTCGTCGTAGAGCGGCACGCTGCTGACCCGGCCCAGCGGTTCGTTGTCCAGATACGAGATGCCGGCATCCACCTCCAGGTCGTCGATCATCTGCAAAATCTCGGCCGAGGTGCGCGACAGGATGGTGAAGCCCACGTTCGGATGCGCCGCCCCGAACCGGGCGCTGATCCGTGCGGCCCAGGTCAGCGCGGTGGGAATGACCGCGATACGCAGCCGGCCCGACAGGCCGTGGCGGACGGCCCGCATCTCGTCGCGCAGCTGGCGGGTATCCCCCACGATGCGCCGTGCCCAGACCAAGGCCTGCTGCCCCTCGGGTGTCAGCCCGCCATAGCGCGATCCGCGAAAGATCAGCAGCACGCCCAGGCTCTCCTCCAGCTGCTTGATCCCGGCGGACAGCGTGGGCTGGGTCACGCCGATGGTCGCGGCGGCGCGGCCAAAATGGCCCTCCTTGGCCACGGCCAGGAACATCTCCAGCTTGTCGATCATGCGCGGTCCCCCTTTGGCTGCCATCAGGCGCCTCCGTGTGGGCGCGGTCAAGGACTTGCCGCGCGGGCCGTCGCGGGTCAGGGTCGGGGCATGACAGATATCTTACTGATCCACGGGGCATGGCACGGCGGCTGGTGCTGGGACCGGACCGCGGCCCTGCTGCGGGCGCAAGGCTGGCGCGTGGCCTGTCCCGATGTGGCGGGCGACACCTTGGCCGCCTGCGCTGCGGCCCTGTCTTGGGCGCCGGTGGTGGTGGGTCATTCCCTGGGCGGCATGCTGGCCGAGGCGATGGATCCGGCCCCGCGGGTGCTGATCCACCTGTGTTCCTATCTGCCGCTGCCGGGCGACAGCGTGGCGTCGCTGGACCGGCTGATCCCCACGCCGCCCCGGAACTGGCCGCGCGACGACCTGGGGCGGCTGGTTCTGCCGCCGGACGCCGCGCGGGCGATGCTGTATGACAACTGCGCCGACGCCGACCTGTCCCGCCTGCGGCCCCAGCCGGTCGGCCCGCTCCGCGACCCGCTGCCGGGTCCGCGCAAGCAGACCACCCGCCATTATGTCCTGTGCAACCGGGACCGCGCCATCCTGCCTGCCGCGCAGCGCGCGATGCTGGACCGCGCGCCGGTCGATCACCTGCACCACCGGCCCTGGGGGCATTCGCCCTTCCAGTCCGACCCGCAGGGGCTGGCCGACCTGATCAACGCGATCGCGCGCTAGGGCGTGGGGACGGCCACCACCGCCAGGCAGTCGCCGGTCTGCACCAGCCCCGGAAAGTGCCGCGCAGCCAGCAGGCCGGGGCGGTTCGCGCAGACCGTCACGGGCGCGATGCCGGTGCGGTCCACGGGCCAGATGCAGGCCAGCGGCTGCCCCTCGGCCACGTCCTGACCCAGATCGACCAGGGGATGCAGCAGCCCGCCTTGGGTCGCGAAGTGGAAGCAGGCATCGTCCGGCATGTCCAGCATGCGACTGTCGTCCACCCCCTCGACCGGGCCGGACAGGATGCCCGCGTGGCGCAGCACGTTGCGGGCCCCGCGCAGCGCGATGGACACGGTCGCCGCAGTGGCCGTGCCGCCGCCGCCCAGTTCCGTGGTGACGAACACCTTGCCCTGCTGTTCCACGGTCGTGTCGAACATGCCCACCGCGTCGATTTCCCGCATCATCATCGACCAGGGCGCGCCAAAAGCCCGCATCGCGGCCACGCAGGCCGCCTGCTGATCCGCGTCGTCCAGGTAATGCGCCGCGGCATAGGGCAGAAAGTCCAGCGTCTTGCCCCCCGAATGGTAATCCAGCACCAGGTCGGCGGCGGGCACCAGGACCGTCGCAAGGTAATCCGCGATCTTCTGCGTGACCGAACCGTCGGGGCGCCCCGGAAAGGCGCGGTTCATGTTCACCCCGTCGATGGGGCTGACCCGCGTGCCCGCCGCGACCGCGGGCGCGTTCATCGCGGGCAGGATGATCACGCGGCCCATCACCTGCGCGGGCTCCAGCTCCCATGCCAGCTGCTGCAGCGCCAGGGGGCCTTCGTATTCGTCGCCGTGATTGCCCCCGGTCAGCAGGGCGGTGGGCCCGTCGCCGCCGCGGATCACCGTCAGCGGGATCATCACGCTGCCCCAGGCGCTGTCGTTGCGGCTGTAGGGCATGCGCAGAAAGCCGTGATGCTTGCCCGGCGCGTCCAGCGGGATGGTCGGCGTGATCGCAGTCATCCCTTCACCAGCATCCGGCGCGGCAGGGTGCAGAACAGGTCGGGCGCGCCATCGGTGATGATGATCGATTCCGTCGTCTCGTACCCCCAGTCGTCCATCCACAGCCCGGTCATGAAATGAAACGTCATGCCCGGCTTCAGCACGGTCTTGTCGCCCCGGCGCAGCGACATGGTGCGTTCGCCCCAGTCGGGCGGATAGGACAGGCCGATCGGGTATCCGGTGCGGTTGTCCTTGACGATGCCGTGGCGGTCCAGCACCCGGAAGAAGGCGTTGGCGACATCCTCGCAGGTGTTGCCGGCGCGGGCGGCCTCCAGCCCTTCGTCCATGCCCTCCAGGACGGCCTTCTCGGCCTCCAGCATGGCGTCGGGGGGCGTGCCCAGAAAGATCGTGCGCGACAGCGGCACGTGGTATCGCTGATAACAGCCGGCGATCTCGAAGAAGGTGCCCTCCTCGGGCTTCATCGGCTGGTCGTCCCAGGTCAGGTGCGGCGCGCCCGCATCCGGTCCCGACGGCAGCAGCGGCACGATGGCCGGATAATCGCCGCCATGGCCGGACCATTCGTCATAGCGCAGGCCCGCATCATAGATCTCGGCCACCAGGTCGCATTTGCGCATGCCGACCTCGACCTTGTCGGCGATGCGGCGGTGCATGCGCTCGACGATGCGCGCGGCCTTGCGCATGTATTCCAGTTCCTTCTCGGTCTTGACGGCGCGCTGCCAGTTGACCAGCGAGGCGGCATCCGTCAGGCGTGCATCGGGCAGGCCCGCCGCCAGGCAGGCATGGGCCTTGGCCGAATACCAGTAGTTGTCCATTTCGACCCCGATGGTGCCCCGGTTACAGCCAAGATCGGTCAGACGGGCGGCCAGGTATTCCATCGGGTGACGCTCGGTCGATTGGACGTAATGGTCGGGATAGCCGATGATCGCGTCCTCGGGCATCCAGACGGTACGCAGCGCGCCCTGCGCGTCCTGGCCGCGCCCGAACCAGACCGGCGGGCCCGACGGCCCGACGATCACGCATTGATGCACATAGAACGACCAGCCGTCATAGCCGGTCAGCCAGGCCATGTTGGACGGGTCGCTGACGATCAGCGCGTCCAGGCCCTGGCGCGCCATGCGGGCGCGGGTGCCGGCCAGCCGGGCCTCGTATTCCTCGGTCGCGAAACGTTCGGGCGTGCGTTGCAGTTCGGGCATGGGACGGACCTTGCGTCGGGGGGTGAATTACCAGCTGCGGGTGCGAAACAGCGCGCCCGGCCCGCGACCCGGGATGCGCGCGCGTTCCAGCATCGCCCAGAACAGCGCCTGGTTCGAGGTGACGACCGGTTTGCCCAGCAGCCCCTCCAGCGTGTCGATCAGGTCCAGCGCGGGCAGCGCCGTGCAGGACATGAACAGCGCCTGCGCGTCGGGGTGGTCGCTGGCCAGCGCCATCTCGGTGATCTCGGTCGGGTTCAGCATGGCCATGTCGCGATCGTCGGCATGACCCATCGACGACCGGCGGACGACGTCGATGCCATGCGACTCGAAATGATCGCCGACCAGGTCGGTCGTCGCCGCCAGATAGGGCGTCATCAGCGTGACCCGCGCCACGCCCAGCGCCGCGAACGCCCGCAGCGCCGCGCCCGCGGGCGTGGTCACCGGCGCGCGACCCCCGGCCAGCGCATCCATCGTGTCGCCCAGCACAGCCGCGGCGGAGGTGCAGCCGAAGCCGATGCCCGACAGCGCCACGCCCGGCACCAGCAGATCCACCGCGTCGCGCAGGCGCGGGCCGGTGGCGCGCAGGTTGTCCTCGGTCGTGGGGTTGTCGAAGGCGATGCGCGTGACGTGCAGCCGGGTTCCGGGCGGCATCAGGCTGGCCGCGTCACCCTCGATCGTCAGGTCGGTGGCCAGGGCCACCAGCCCGAACCGGTTCAGATTGTCCTGCATGCGGCTCCCCTTACCCGTCGATGGACAGGTCGCGCAGGAACAACGCGATCTGCGGGAAAAAGATCAGCAGGACCGATACCGTCAGCAGCATGATCACGAAGGGCGGCGTGCCGCGGATGACCTCCCAGTAGGGCCGGCGGAACACCGCGATGGCCGTGAAGATGTCGCAGCCGAAGGGCGGCGTGGCGCTGCCGATGGCGACCTGCAGAGTGATGATCGTGCCGACCAGCACCGGGTCCAGCCCCGTCGCCTGCACCACCGGCGCAAAGATCGGCACCAGCACCAGGATCACCACGATCGGGTCCACGAACATGCAGCCGATGAAGAACGCAATGGAGATGGTGAACAGCACGCCATAGGGGCCCATGCCGTCGATGCCGATGCCGGCCAGGATCTCCTGCGGGATCTGGGCGAAGCTGATGACATAGCTGAAGGCCGCGCCGGCGCCGACCAGGATGAACACCACCGCGGTGATCAGCCCGGTCGATTTGGCGGTCGCGAACAGCTGGCGGGGCGACACCTGTCGAAAGACCAGCATCTCCAGCACCAGGGCATAAAGGACGCAGGCGGCCGCGGCCTCGGTCGGAGAGAAGACCCCGCCATAGATGCCGCCGATGATCAGCACCGGAAAGCCCATCGGCCAGATGGCCCGGCGCACGGCACGCAGCCGGTCGGGCCAGGGCATGCGCGGTTCCGTCGGCACGTCGTGGCGCACCGCATAGACATAGGAGTAGATCGAGAACATCACCAGGATCAGCAACCCCGGCCCGATCCCCGCCAGGAACAGTTCCGCAATCGACGTGCCCGACACGACGCCATAGATGATCATGCCGATCGACGGCGGGATCAGGAAGGCGATATCGGATGCGTTCACGATCAGCGCCAGCGTAAAGGAATCGCTGTAGCCCGCCTTCAGCAGGCGCGGCCGCATCGGGCCGCCCACCGCAACGACCGTGGCCTGGGTCGACCCCGACACCGCGCCGAACATGGTGCAGGCCCCCGCGGTCGAGATGGCCAGCCCGCCCTTGACGTGGCCCAGAAAGGCCATGACCACGTCGATCAGGCGGCCCGCGGACTGGCCGCGGGTCATGATCTCGGCCGCGAAGATGAACATCGGCACCGCGATCAGGCTGGCGGGCTGGATGCCCGCGATGACCTGCTGGACCAGTGTCTCCAGGTGGCCGATGCCACCGAAGATCGCGACGAAGCCCACGACCGACGCGACGATCAGCGGGACCATCATCGGAAAGCCCAGCAGCAGCAGCACGATCATCGTGCCCAGGATGGCGGTGGTCATGCGTCGGCGTCCTTCTGCGGCAGGTCGTACCCGTCGCGCACGGCGGTCGACAGCCAGATGTCGGGGTCCCTGAGGTTCTTCAGCGCGGTCAGCGCGTATTGCAGGCCGGTCAGGAAGAAGCCGGCGGGAACCCAGACGATGATCCACCATTGCGGGATGCGCAGCGCGGGCAGAACCCTGCCCCGGCCCGCCTGGCTCATGACATAGGACAGCGCGAACCACGCCAGCACCAGCAGCAGCACCGCCGTCAGCGCCGATATCGCCACCAGCATCGCCTTGCGCGCCCTGGGCGGCAGCGCGTCGGTGATGGCCGACATGCGGATATGGCGCCCGTGCCGCGCGGCATAGGACATGCCCGCGAAGGTCACCAGGACGATCAGCGCCTGGTTGACCTCCTCGGCGAAATAGAGCGAGCGGCCAAAGACGAAGCGGCCGACGACATTGGCGACGGTGTTGAACGCCATCGCCAGCACGCCGATCGCCAGGGCCATGGCCTCCAGCCGGGCGATGGCGCGGTCGGCCACGCCCAGGACGCCGGGCAGACCGGATTCGTACAGCGCATCGTCGATGTCATCCTGTGCCTGCGTCGCCTCGGCCGCGGCAAGGATGTCCGGGTCGTCGGCCGGGCCTGGGGGCCGGTCACCTTTGGTCTCTGGCGTCATGGCCACCTGTCCATCATCGTTCGCTCGGGCGCCCCGCCCCGCAGGCCGGGACGGGGCACCGGGATCAGCCCTGGGCCGCGGCGGACAGGTCCGCCTTCATCTGGTCCAGAACCTCCTGTGCGCGGGGACCGCCGATCTCCAGGAAGGTCTCCTCGACCTGGGCGGCGGTGTCGCGGAAGGGCGCGCGCTGCTCCTCGGTCAGGGTGGTCACGGTGACCTCGGGGCGGTCGGCGGTGATCTTCTCCAGCGACGCCTCGGTCAGGCCCTGCTGATATTCGATGATGTGGTCGAACGCCGTCTTGGCCGCGTCGCGGACCACCTGCTGGTCCTCGGGGGACAGGCCCTCGAAGAACTCCTGGTTGGCCATCAGCGCGGTGGTGAAGTTGTTGTGGCCCAGCCGGGTGATGTGGTCCTGGACCTCGTACATGCGGGTGGATTCGATGAAGAAGGCCGGGTTCTCCTGCGCATCGACGATGCCGGTCTGCAGGCCGCCATAGACCTCGCCCCAGGGCAGCGGCGTGGGCGTGGCGCCGAAGGCCTGATAGCTGCTGACCAGCAGCGGGTTGGTCATCACCCGCACCTTGACGTCGTCGAAATCGGCCGGCGCCGCGATGGGCCGGTTCGAGGTGACCATCACCTCGCCCTCGGGGTACATGCTCAGCAGCTCCAGCCCCTGCTGGGCGTACAGCTCGGGGAAGATCGTGTTGATCGCCTCGGAATTGCGGAAGAAGGCGAACAGCTGGTCGTCATCCTCGGGCAGCAGATAGGGCACGAAGAACACCTGCGCCTCGGGGATCAGCGATCCGGTGAAGCCGGGCGACTGGTTCACGAACTGCAGGATGCCCGACTGGGTCTGCTCCATGATGTTGTCGGATTCACCCAGCGTGCCAAAGGGGAACAACTGGACCTCATGGTCGGAATTGGCCTCGACCTCCTCCTTGAACTTCTGGGCATAGACGCCCTGGACCTCGTCCAGCGCCTCCTCGAAGGCATAGCGCCAGGTGTCGGCCATGGCGGCCCCCGATCCCAGGATCAGGGCGGTCAGGCTGGCGGTGGCAAGGCGGAATGCGGGGCGGGTGGTGATGGTCATGATACCTCCTGTTGGGGCGGGCCCTGCGCGCGGATCGCACGGGCCCTTCTGCGGCAGGATTCGGACCTTTCGGACCGTTCCGATTGGACCCGATGGTTCGGGACAAGCGGAATCCAAGTCAATTGATGTATTAAATCATGACAATTCTGACCGCGAGAGTCAAACAGGTCGCCCGATTGTCCTGCCCTCAGCCCGGAAGAACTGCCGAGACGATGCGCAGCGCCTGTTCAAGATCGCGCGTCGTGGCCCCGCCCAGCGACACGCGCAGCGCCGGCCCCTGGGGCAGGATCGCAAAGCCCGCGCCGGGCGCCAGCGCGACCTGGTGGGACAGCGCGGTGGCCAGGGCTGCGCCTTCGTCGGTGCCGGGGTCCAGCGGCATCCAGCGGTGCAAACCGTGCAGGAACCCCTGCGCACGCTGGCCCAGGACGCGCACCGCCAGCCGGTTCCTTGCGGCCAGTTCGCTGCGCTGCGCCGCCAGCAGCGCGTCGGCCGTGCCGCCGGTGATCCAGTCATGCGCGATCTCGGCCATCAGGGGCGTGGCCATCCAGGCCATCGACAGGTGCCGGTTCAGCGCGGCCTCTGCCATTTTTTCGGGCATCGCCAGAAAACCCAGGCGCAGGCCCGGCGACAGGCATTTCGACAGGCCCGTGAAATAGAAGCTGCGTTCCGGCGCGAATCCCGACAGGGCGGGCGGGCGGCGCGGCGGCATCGGCCCCGTGGGGTCGCTTTCCAGGATCATCAGGCCGGCTTGGGTCGCGGCGCGGGCCAGGGCCTCGCGCCGGTCGCGGTCCATCACCCGCGCCCGCGGCCCCCCGCCCGAGGGCAGCAGGAACACCGCCTTCATCCGCCCGCCCGCCGCCCGCGCGGCCCGGATCAGCGCGTCGGGGTCCATGCCGTGTTCGTCATCGGGGATGCCCTGCAGGCGCAGGTGCAGATGCTGGGCCGCGGGCCGCAGCGTGTGGCAGGTGGCGGATTCGGTCGCGATGATGTCCCCGGGCAACGCCACGCATTGCAGCGCCACGAACATCGCAGGCGTGGTCCCGTTGGTGATCAGGATCCGCTGCGCCGGGACCACCATCCCGCAGCGCGCCAGCCACGCCGCGGCCATGCCGCCATACAGCGACATCGTCTGGCGCGGGCGAAAGGACAGCATCGCCGGATCGGGCAGACGGTCCGACAGGCGCAGCAACGTCTCGCTCCACGCCGTGCGGATCTGGGGCAGCGCCACGGGGGTCATCATCGACAGGTCGATCGGCGGGCGGTCGGTGGGCGCACGGAACCACGGCACCTCGATCGTCTCGCGCGGGCCGGATCGCACGAAGCTGCCGCGCCCGACCTCTCCCGAGATCAGGTCGGCGCGGATCAGTTCCTCGTACGCGCGGCTGACGGTCTGGACGCTGACGCCCAGCTGCCAGGCCAGGTCGCGATGCGGCGGCAGGCGCGTGCCGGGAGGCAGGCTGCCCGCGTCGATCGCCGCGGCGATACCCTGGGCCAGGCTGCGATAGGCGGGGCGGGTGATGTCGGTGCGTCTCAGAGGCCAGTGGGACATGGGATGCAGGATCGCCCGCCGCGCGCGGATTGACAAGCGGGCCGCGCGCGGGAACATGCGCGCCATGATCCCGCCCCGCAGCCTGCGCCTGGACGACCGCGACATCGCCATCCTGGCGGTGCTGTCGCGCGAGGGGCGCATCACCAAGACCGACCTGGCCGCCCGCGTGAACCTGTCGCCCACCCCCTGCTGGGACCGGATGCGGCGGCTGGAACATGCGGGCCTGATCCGGGGATACCGCGCCCAGATCGACCTTGCCGCCCTGGGGCCGCATGTGCAGGTCTTCGTCACGGTCGAACTGGACCAGCACCGCAGCGAAAGCTTTCAGCGGTTCGAGGCGGTGATCGCGCGCATGGACGCCGTCACCGGCTGCTGGGCGATCGGCGGGGGGTTCGATTACCTGATGTCGGTGATCGCCCCCGACGTGGCGGCGTTCCAGGGGGTCATGGACGGGCTGCTGGACAGCGGCGCGGGTGTGCGGCGCTATTTCAGCTATATCGTGACCAAGCCGGTCAAGGATCAGCCCGCCTTGGGCGCCATGCTGGAACATCATCGGCTTGAGGGCTGAAGTTCAGGGATTTCCTCGGGCAGGACCCATCGGATCAGAGAAATCTTCGGGCCCCACCGCCCTATCCTGCCCCCAGCAGGAACAGGAGCGATGATGCTGACGAATGACGAACTGGCCCGTTGGGACCGCGAGAGCTTTTTCCACCCCTCGACCCATCTGGGGCAATTCGCGCGGGGCGAGGCGCCGCAGCGCATCGTCACCGGGGGCGAGGGCTGTCACATCACCGACCGCGACGGCAACCGCCTGCTGGACGCCTTTGCGGGCCTCTATTGCGTGAACGTGGGCTATGGCCGCCCCGAGATCGCACAGGCCATCGCCGACCAGGCGCATCAGCTGGCCTATTACCACGCCTATGCTGGCCACGGGTCCGAGGCCGCGATCACGCTGGCGCAGATGGTAATGGACCGCGCGCCCCAGGGCATGGCGCGAGTCTATTTCGGCCTGTCGGGGTCGGATGCGAACGAGACGAACATCAAGCTGGTCTGGTATTACAACAACATCCTGGGCCGTCCGAAGAAGAAGAAGATCATCAGCCGGTGGCGCGGCTATCACGGGTCGGGCCTGATGACCGGATCGCTGACGGGATTGCAGCTGTTTCACGCCAAGTTCGACCTGCCGCTGGACCAGGTGATCCATACCGAGGCGCCGTACTATTTCCGCCGCCCCGATGCGGCCATGTCGGAATCGGACTTCGTCGGCCATTGCGTGGCGCAACTGGAGGCGCTGATCGTGGAACACGGCGCCGACACCATCGCGGCCTTCATCGGAGAGCCAGTGCTGGGCACGGGGGGCATCGTGCCGCCGCCCGCGGGTTACTGGCCCGCCATCCAGGAGGTTCTGGACCGCCACGACATCCTGCTGATCGCGGATGAGGTGGTGACGGGCTTTGGCCGATTGGGAACGATGTTCGGGTCGGACCATTACGGCATGCGCCCCGACCTGATCACCAGCGCCAAGGGCCTGACCAGCGCCTATGCGCCCCTGTCGGCCAGCATCGTGGGCCAGCGCGTCTGGGACGTGCTGGCGCGCGGCACGGACGAGAACGGCGTGATGGGGCATGGCTGGACCTATTCCGCCCATCCCATCGGCGCGGCGGCCGGGGTGGCGAACCTGAAGCTGATCGACAGCCTGGGGTTGGTCGGGAATGCGGGCACCGTCGGCGCCTATCTGAACGACCAGATGCAGGCGGCCCTGGGCGATCACCCCTATGTCGGAGAGGTGCGCGGCGAGGGGATGCTGTGCGCCGTGGAACTGGTCGCGGACCGCGATGCCCGGCGCTTTTTCGACGCGTCCGAGGGCAAGGGCGCCAAGGTCGTGGCAGCGATGCTGAAGCGCGGCGTAATCGCGCGGGCGATGCCGCAGGGCGACATCCTGGGCTTTGCCCCGCCCCTGTGCCTGACGCGCGAGGAGGCCGACCGGATCGTCGCCGTCACGACCGAGGCGGTCGGCGAAGTGTTGGGCTGAATTGCGTCCCGCGACGGCGGGGGGATTTCACATCCCCCCGCACCCCCCTGTGGCGTCGTGCGGCCGCGTCGGTGGCGGAGGGCTGATCTGTTCGGGCAGGTCGATGTCGCGCAAAAGGCCCGGCGCGGGAACCTGTCTGGACGGCGCCAGATCGCGCAGCAGCCGACCCGCGCCCTGATCCCCGGTGAGCTGCGCCAGCCGGGGCAGCCAGTCGCGCGGAAAGCAGGCGGGGGGCAGGGGCGCGATGCCGTCATAGCTGCAGGACGGCAGACCATCCGCAGCCAGGCTGACGATCTGCGTCAGATGCGCCGCAGTGACATCGGGCATGTCGCCCAGCGCGATCAGCAGGCGGTCAGGATTGCCGGCAGCGAACAGGCCCGCGCGCAGGCTGTCGGACTGCTGACCCTGCGCGATCTGGACGATGCGGAAGCCATCCAGCAACGGTGTCAGTGCGGGATTGGCGATGACGGCGATGCAGTCGTCGAAGGGAGTGGCCCGCATCGCCTGCGCGGCATGCGCCACAAGCGGCATCCCCGAAACCGTCGCCAGCAGCTTGTCCGACGGACCGAAACGGCGCGAGGCGCCAGCCGCCAGCAGCAGACCGGTGCAGGTCACGCTGTCAGCACCTCGTAGGCGGCCAGGATCTGGGTCAGGGCCGAGGCCGCGATCAGGCGCGGATCGCGGGCCGGGCTGACGACGCCGATGGGGCCGGTGATCCGGTCCAGCGCCGCCAGGTCGAACCCCTGTTCGGTCAGTGCCGCCAGCCGTGCCGCCTGCGCCCGCCGCGACCCCAGCGCGCCGATGTAGAACGCCTCTGACCGCAGTGCGCGGGCCAGCGCGGGCAGTTCACGGTCGTGGTCGTGAAACAGCGTCACCACGGCGGTATGGGCATCAGGCGTCGCGTCCTGTCCCATCACGGGCATGTCCATCGCCGCGACGAGGGTGGTCAGGGCCTGCGCCTCGTCCCCCTCTCCGTGGATCTGGAACGCGGGAGGCGGCGGCAGGACCAGGGAAAAGTCGTCGGGGTCGGGATCGCCCGCGCGGCAGGGCGCACCGGTGCGCAGGTTCAGGCACCATCTGCCGGTCCGCCGGCGGATGCGGTCGTCCCAGATGGCGCCCAGCCAGTCGGGGTCGGGCTTATGGATCAGCGCGATCTGCACCGTGCCGCCGCAGGGCAGCGGCAGATCGACCGGGCCACCCACGCCATAGGTCAGCCGCGTCACCGGGCCGGGCGCGTTCAGATGCGCCGCGATGTCCGCATCGATGCAGCCCGCGCCAAGACGGCCCACGCGACCGCCATCGGGCCACAGCGCCATCATCGCACCAGGGCGGCGGGGAAAGCCGCCCTTGGCATCGGTCAGCATGGCCAGCGACCCGCCGGGACGGCGCAGCAGCGCCTTGACGGGACAGTCGGCGGTGGCGGTGATGGGGGCGGAAATCGACATGGCGCAGGCTTTCGGCAATCGGTGCTGGCAGCCTAACGCAGTCGGCCCGATTTGGATGCCGAAAAAGCGACCTGGATGGTCATTCCGGACAGGGTTGTCCAGCTGCCCCCCATTTCAGCACGTCGTCAATATGCGCCTGCAGGCCGAAGGGCGCGGGTTCGCGACCACCGCCGGGTGCGAAACCCCAGGCGACAAAGCCACCGTGGCTGGCATCGTCGCGTAGGTGTTCGGCCAGTGCGACCCAGTCGCGCCCGCCGTTCCGCTGCGGGTCGCGCAGCTGGCGGCACAGGGCGGGACCGTCCAGGCCGAACCATGCCATCTCGACCGGGGGCAGCTGCCAGGGGATCATCGCGTTCGGTGCCTGATGCGGATCCGATTCCAGCGTCGAAGCGGTGACGTGGCAGGTGGCGCAGGGCAGCGTCTCGACCCCCATGCGGCTGTCGCCGCCGCTGACATGCATGCCGTGCGGGCGGGGTTCGGGATATTCGGGACCGGACCACATGGGCAGGTGATCGGGCCCGACATGGCAGTTGGCGCAGCGCGGATGCGACACGACCTGCCGCACACGGTCCCATGCCGCCAGACCGTCGGCGGTGCTGACCGATCCCGCCGCAGGCGGCGCGACGATCGAGGGCATGACACCCTCGGCCCAGGCCGGGCCGGTCATCAGCAGCAGGGTCAGCAGACGCATCATGCGAACCGCACCCCCCGGGCAAAGGGCAGGTCGCGCAGGCGCAGGCCCGTCGCGGCGAAGATCGCATTGCCCAAGGCCGCGGCGGCGGGCGGAACGCCGGGTTCGCCCAGGCCCCGCAGGGGGCCGTTCTCCAGCAGGCGGACCTGAACGGCGGGGGCCTGGTGCATGCGCAACCCCTCGTAGTCATGGAAATTGGTCTGATCGGGGCGGTGATCGCGATAGGTCAGTTCGCAGTTCATCGCATGGCCCAGCCCGAACAGCATGCCGCCCGACAGCTGCGCATCGGCTTTCACCGGGTCCAGCACGATGCCCACATCGGCCACGGCAAAGGCCTGGGTCAGGCGGATGCCCTGCGGTGTGTCCTGAACCTCGACCACCTGGGCGCAGGGCACGCCGAACGACAGGCAGAACGCCACCCCCCGCCCGCGCCCCTGCCCCGCGTCGCGGCCGGTCCAACCCGACAGGTCGCGGACCCCCTCCAGCACCGCGCGCGAGGGGGCGTGGTCGCACAGGCGCAACAGCCCCTCCAGCGGGTCGATGCCGGCCTGCGCGAACATCTCGTCCAGGGCGGTGCCCAGGAAGAAGCCGTTCGACGATGCGCCCACCGACCGCCAGCTGCTGACCGGCACCGATTCGGGCGCGCGCAGGCCCGTCACGCGGAAATGCGGGATCGCAAAGGGCTGGTCCCATGCGCCGGTGGTGATGCTGAGATCGGGACCGGGCGGCGCGCTGGCCACGCGCCCGAACCAGGAGGCGATGACCGACGGGCTGGCCACCGCCAGGTCCAGCGCCTGCACGCCGTCGGCGGTCACGCGGCCCCGGACGCGGGCGATCTGCGCGGGGCGGGGCTGGTCATGGGCGAAATCCTCCTCGCGCGACCAGGTCAGCTTGACCGGACGACCGGGGACGGCCATCGCGATCTGGACAGCCTGGGCGATGAAGTCGATCTCCAGCCGGCGGCCGAAGCTGCCGCCGATCATCTGGTTCTCCAGCCGGATCGCGGTTTCGGGCAGGCCGGTCAGGGCGGCGGCGCGGGCGACCGCGAAATCGGGGACCTGCGTGCCGGCCCAGATGGTGCAGGCATCGTCCGTCACCAGCACGGTGGCGTTCATCGGCTCCAACGGCGCATGGGCCAGGAAGGGCACGCGGTATTCGGCGGTGAAATCGCCGGGTCCGACAGCCGCATCGACGTCGCCATCGTCCCGCTTGCGGCTGTCGATGTCGCCCGCGTCATGGGTGGCCTGCAGCGCGGCCCAGATCGCCTGCTGATCGCCCACCGTATCGGGGGCCGCAAATTCGACGTCCAGCGCCTGCGCGGCCCGCATCGCGGACCAGGTGTCGCGCGCCAGAACCGCGACGCCCCCGGTGATCGGCAGCACGCGCAGGACGCCGGGCAGGCCTTCGGCCGCGACGGGGTCCAGCCGTGCGACCGTCCCGCCCGAGGGCGCCATCCGCACCGTCGCGTGCAGCATGTCGGGCAGGACCAGATCGATCCCATAGACCTGCGTGCCGGTCGATTTCGCGACCACGTCGGCGCGCGCCATCGGCTTGCCCAGCCAGCGCCACTGCGACCGGTCGCGCAGCACGACCTGGGTCACGGGGGGCATCGCGGCGGCGTCGCGGGCCAGGTCGGGATAGGGGATGCGCGTCCCATCGGGCAGGATCACCGCGCCCTCTGCGGTGTCCAGATCGGCGCGGTCCAGCCCGTGGCGCAAGGCGGCGGCCTGCTTCAGCGTCTCGCGCGCGACGGCGCCCGCCTGGCGCAGCTTGTCGAAGCCGTCGGTGGTCGAACTGGACCCGCCGGTCATCTGCCAGCCCAGCAGGCGCGCGGGAATGTCGGCGGCGCCCCGCGCGGTTTCGGCCAGCCAACCGGTATCGGTCGGCGCAAAGGGCATGAAATCCGCGATCAACGCGCGGTTATAGTACGTGGCGCTGACCGGGCCCGGCACGATACGGGCGGTGGCGGGGTCGATGTCCAATTCCTCGGCGATCAGGGCGGCCTGCAGCCAGCGGGCGCCCTGCCCCTTGTCGGCGCGCGGCGCGACCAGCGTGACGCCATCCGCGTCGATCAAGACATAGGGGTTCAGCGCGCCTGCATCCGTCCCCGCAAAGGGATCCGGCAGCGGGCGCGCATAGCGCCAGGCGCCAAAGGCCACGCCCCCGGCCACGGCGACCGACCCGATCAGGAAACCCCGCCGCGCGATGCGCCCCGCACGCGACATCAGGCAGACCCGATGCGGATCGCCGCCGACCGGATCGCCGCGCGGATGCGGGGATAGGTCGCGCAGCGGCACAGGTTGCCCGACATCGCGCGGTCGATGTCCGCGTCGGACGGGTCGGTGTTCAGCGCCAGCAGGGACGCGGCCTGCATGATCTGGCCGGACTGGCAATAGCCGCATTGGGCGACCTGCTGTTCGATCCAGGCGGCCTGGACCGGGTGCGGGTCGTCGGGCGTACCCAGCCCCTCGATCGTGGTGATCTCTCCGGCCACGTCGGCCAGGCGGATCTGGCAGGCGCGCACCGCCATGCCGTCCATGTGCACCGTGCAGGTCCCGCATTGCGCGATGCCGCAGCCGTATTTCGTGCCGGTCAGGCCCAGCAGATCGCGCAGCGCCCACAGCAGCGGCATCTGCGGGTCGGCGTCCAGGTCATGGGTGTTTCCGTTGACGATCAGTCGCATGGACGCAATCTGCCGCAGCCCGCCGCGTCGCGCAAGCGGGCGCATCCATGGCAAAAGGCCGCCAATCCTTGCGGATGGCGGCCCTTGCACAGTCGGATGGGAAGATCTTACTTGATCTTGCCTTCCTTGTATTCAACGTGCTGACGCACGACCGGGTCGTATTTCCGGACGGACATCTTTTCGGTCATCGTGCGGGCATTCTTCTTGGTCACATAGAAGTGGCCGGTGCCGGCGGTCGAGTTCAGCCGGATCTTGATGGTGGTCGGCTTCGCCATGGTTGTTGCTCCTGCTTCGGGGCAATCGCGCGCCGCAAACCCCGTGGAATTCTTATCGAAGCCGCCTTTTAGCCCCGCAGGTGACGGAGTCAACCGCCAAAGCCGCGGATTGGCACGAAAACATGGGCATTGGTCGCAGAAAACGGCGCGCCGACGATAAACGCCCTGCACCATGCGAAACGCCCCTGGCACGGGCCGAGGCGTTGGTCAGTCCGTCGATGTGGGGAAAGAAGTGGCAGCCCGTAGGGTTGTCACCTTAGACAATGATTTCAACGGCCCTGCCCGTCCAACAACCTTCAGCCCCCCCATTGATAACGTTGGCAGAAAGTCCGCTGCGTCCAACGAAATCGGTGCCGTAGACAGCGAAAAACCCGGCGCGCTGGCGGGCGCGACCGGGCTGGAATTTGAAGACTGGCTGTCTTGGGTCGATAATAACCTGCAGCGCGAATCTAAGGCAAGGGCTTTGGCCCATGCGATCGTGGAATGCGATCCAGACGACAGACTGGAGTTCATCGAGCTCGTCCATGAATTTTTCTCCGCAGGCTTTCCGACCGTGCTCTTGGGCTCGGTGATGGAGGCCGCGGTGTTCTGGGCAGACCGTGCCAGCCGGACAGAGCGGAAAGCATATTGCCTAGCGTGCTTCAACCGGCTGTCCGCCAGTGACAAAGCTGCCTTCCTGCAGCACGTCCAACCCCCAGTGGGGGACGCATGAACGACTTCTCCAACATGGATAAGATGGACCCTGGCCAAGTGGCCGGGGGTGACTGGGGTGCTGGACCCAAACTTGGGCTGAGTGAGGATGAAGGGCCGCCGCTGCCGCCGATCGAGGCCTATGAGGGGGACCGCGACTTTTACCCCGGTGGGGGAGAAATCCAAAGCCCTCCGTCGGGCTCTGGGCAGCGGCAAGAAGCAAACCAGTACCGCGAGCTGACGGACGCGGAAAAGGCTGCAGTGCCCGCGTTCGATTTCAAGCCTTGGGGCCAGCGCCAGCTCGATAAGATCGAGATGGTCGAGTTCGTCTATGCTGACTTCTACGCCCGAGGCTACACCTCGCTGACGGTTGCTCAGCCGAAAGTCGGCAAGTCGATGCTGGCTAAGGCCGAGGCCGTCGATATGGCGACCGGACGGGGCTTCCTAACGGGCATACGACGCGCCCCTCTGCGGGTGCTGTACTACAACGCGGAGGACGATCTTTCAGTGCTGGAAAGCCGAATTGCCGCTCTTCTGTGCCGATACAAGATCGATCAATCAGAGATCGCGGAAACCTTGTTCCCTGTCTCAGGCGTCGACGCAGAGAGCTTCTTCATGGTGTCCGGCCAAGAGGGGACCATCAATGAGCAGTTGTTCGTCGGTCTGGAGAAGTTCATTGTAGAGCAAAAAATAGACGTTCTGATCTTTGACCCACTGCAGGACCTTTCCCGAAGCCCTGAGACAAACGAGGTCTTCCGGATCCTCGGGCAACGGCTGCGCCGCTTGGCGAGCGTACATCAGGTGGCGCTTGGGTTGGTCCACCACACGAGGAAGCTCGCACCAGGGGCATCTGCGTCAATCGATGACGCGCGCGGCGGTGGGGCCTTGCGTGGCACAGCGCGTGCTAATCGTCTGCTCGTCCCCATGTCCGAAGATGAAGGCGCAAAGGCAGGCGTCGAGAACCACCGCCATTATTTCCGGATCGCAGAATCAGAAGGCAATCTTGCGCCACCGACTGCTGATGCCAACCGGTGGTTTCAAAAGGTGTCAGTCGAGACGCCAAACGGCGCTCATGTCGGTGCTGTCGTACCGTGGAAGTGGCCTGATGCATTCATGGGCCTCAGGCGCGAGGATGCGGCAGAGGTTCGATCAGCTATCGGAGCCTGCAATCCACCGCCGCGAGAAAGCCCGAAATCAAAGGAGTGGGCAGGTTTTGTCATTGCCGAAGCATTGGGGCTTGGATGTGACGACAAAGGCGAGAAAGCGCGCCTTGCTAGCCTCCTAAAGGGGTGGATCACCTCAGGTGTCCTTGCCCTCGAGACCATCCGAGATAGCCGCGCGGGTCGGGATGCGAAGGTCGTGGTTGTCGGGCCAAACAACCCACTTTGGGACCCTACCGAATGATCCGCTTTCCACAGTCATCCACGATAATCCACAGTCAAACCACGGCACTGTGGAACCCTCACTCAGCCACCACCACCACAACCCCCTATAGGGGTGTGGGGTGTGGTGGTGGAGGGTTTTGGGCAGCTGTGGCTGCAAATCAAACCCTCCACCTTTCCACACTCAGGAGCAGACCAATGACCACGACCACAGCCGATCGCAACTTTATCGAGATCTCCACTTGCCCGGGCAAAGCCTTCTTCTTCGTGTCCCTCGTCGCTGACCTCGGCGTCGACGGCGAGATGTACCGACAGATGGTTTGTACCGGCCGATCGTATGAAGAGGCGATCATGCGTGCTGAAAAAGCCGCACGGGCAGCTGGGGTGGCAGTCGTGGATCGGGTGGTGTGATGCGAGACTCAGTTGGCGAGCGCGGTTGCGATAAACCTGCTCACTACCTCGTATGGCTCCCTCACGGTGATTTCTTTGCCGGGGCCTACTGCCAGAGTTATCAACGTTCCTGCCCCTGCAGCTGTCACCGTCGGAACTGCGCAGGCAATGTGTGCAACGCTAATCTTGACCCTGTCGTCTTTGTAACCGAACCGGTTGACCTCAATGAACATATCTATCTGCCTTTCATAATGAGATTTGAGCTTAGTCAGCAGTCCAGCAGCAAATCAAGGGTACCCCGGGGGGTGGTCGCCAAGTTTGCCCCTAAGGCGGGGACCGGCGCGGGGAGGCGCGTGCAAGATATGAGCGAATTGGAGATTTTCGGGTGAATGCTCACAGCAACAGATTTGACCGCCAACCGCCCCTTGATAGCTGGCGTCTCGATGCCATCCTAGAGCCGGAACGCAAGCTGTGGGGCCTGCCCATGATCGCGGAAACCCTGGGCGTGAGCGTGAGCAAGGCCCGCGATCTGGCGAGCCGCCCTGAGGTTCCCATCTTCCGGCCTGAAGGATCAGGCAGCTACTTCGCCTTCCGCTCGGAGCTCATGGCATGGCTGCGCGGCAAACCCGGCAACGATAAGCTATGATTTCCTACGATTTCCTATGATCTGCCAGCTTCCGGCATCGGCCGGGCGTGAGGCATAGCATGGTCCATGCAACTATGGCCCTTCACCCGCAAGTCACTGGCGGCGCCCGAACCGGCGCTTGAGGCCATCCTTGGCATCACCCCGACCGCCAGCGGCATCTCGATCAGCGTTCTGGAGGCCTTGAAGGTCCCGGCCGTTGCGAACGCCATCCAGATCATCTCCGAAGCCGTGGCCTCTCTGGATGTGCACGTGAAGCGGATCGAGGGAGGGGTTGAGACTGAGGTGACCGATCACCCGGTGCTGACCCTGCTGCGCGGCGACGCGAACGAATGGACATCCGGCTTCGAACTGATCCGCCAAATCATGATCGACGCCCTGGTGTCCGACGCCGGTGGCATGGGGTGGGTGAACCGGGTCGAGGATAAGGCCGTCGAAATCATCAGCTTCCGCCAAGGGGTGCTGACCTTCGACACCGACACCGACACGCTGGAGCGCAAGTACCGCCTTGGAAATGATCCCATTCCGGCGCGTGACGTGATCCACCTGATGCCGCCGCAGACACGCTCTCCGCTGAACCTTGCGCGTGATGCGATCGCCATTTCCGTCTGTCTGGATCGTCATGCGGCCCGGCTGTTCTCGCGCGGCGGCCGTCCCTCGGGTGTGCTGCAGTTTGCAAAGGGCATGGCTGAGGAGGCTGTGAAGAAGGCCCGCGCGGCCTGGCGCCAGACCCATGAAGGCGAGGACACCGGCGGCCAGACCGCCATCCTGTACGACGGCGCAACGTTCGTACCGCTGTCTTTCAATAGCACCGACAGCCAGTTCCTGGAAAACCGCCGGTTCCAGATCGAGGAGATCGCGCGAGCCTTCAATATTCCGGCCCCGATGATCGGTGATTTGAGCCGTGCCACCTGGTCGAACAGCGAACAGAAGGGGCGCGAGTTCCTATCTTACACTCTGGAGCCGTGGTTGAGAGCGCTGGAAGGCGCCATGAACCGCGCCCTGTTCAGCGAGGAAGAGCGCGGCCGGTACGTGGTCCGCTTCGACCGCGACGACTTGACCCGTGCCGACCTATCGACCCGCGCCACCGTCATCAACTCCCTGATCTCCAGCCAGACCCTGAACCCGAACGAGGGTCGCGGCTGGCTGGGCCTGCCCCCGCGCGACGGCGGCGACAAGTTCCTGAATCCGAATATCAGCGCTGCGCCCGGCGCCCCCAAATCTGCACCCACCCCTGAGGACGCCAATGCAACTGAATGACATCCTTGCCGACGCCCAGGATCAGGATCGCGGCCGAGAGTTCGAGCTGGCCGATCCAGTGACCGGCAAACCGACCGGCATCATCCTTCGTGTCGCGGGTCCGGACAGTGCGACGCAGGCCCGAGCTCGTCTGCAGTTCGCGGATGATCTGGCCGAGGCGATGGATGCCGAGGGCCGGGTATCCAGCGAGGCCAAGGAGAAGGCGCGGCTCAACAGCCTCGCGCGCTGCGTGCTGGGCTGGACGATCAGCGAGGGCGGCGCCCCGGTACCGTTCAGCCACGCCAATGTCCTTCGCCTGCTGAAAGCGGCGGTCTGGGTTCAGGCGCAGGTGGACGGCTTCGCCGGTGGCCGCGTTGCATTCCGGGGTGATCACTGATGGATCGCAGCTTCATCGAAACCAAGATCCTTGCCGATAATGACGGCGCGATCACCGCGCTTGCGTGGCCGTTCGGATCTCCGGATCGCGTTGGCGACATGATCACCAAGGGCGCGTTTGCTTCGGCCAAGCTGCCTATCCCCATGCTCTTTGGCCATGACGCCAACGATCCCATCGGGGTCTGGGACGGCGCTGAGGAACGGGATGACGGCCTGCACCTCAAGGGCCGGCTGCTCGTCGGTGAACTGGCCCGGGCCCGCGAGGTCCAGGCGCTCGTTCGCGCTGGCGCGGTGCGCGGCATCTCGATCGGCTTCGTCACGCTCAAAGCACTGCCCCGTCCCCCACGGGGTCGCAGCATCTCGTCCCTTGATCTGCTGGAGGCATCCCTCGTGACGCTTCCTTGCCACCCCGGCGCGAGGGTTACCGCTGCCAAAGATGCGGTGAGCGCCCTGCGCCTTGCCGCTGCAATTCAACGCGCCGCGGCGCACCTCTCCATAGGGAAAGCATGAAACACCTGACCAAGACCGAACTGCTCGGCTCCTCGGCCGTCCTGATCCGCAAGGGTGACGACGACGAGCCCGATGCCATCGTGACCAAGGCGCTGGCCGATCTAACAAAGACCGTTGATGAACGCCTGGCTGACATCGAGAAGAAGTCCGACCCGGCCACGCTGGTTGCGCGCCTGGACAAGCTCGAGGCCAAGGGCAACCGCCCTCAGGGCACCGGCGAGAAGAAAGACGAGCCCACTGCAGAGCGCAAGGCGTTCGCAGCCTACCTGCGTCACGGCGACAAGCTGGCCGAGGAGGACAAGAAAGCCCTTAATGTCGCCAGCGACACGCAGGGTGGCTTTCTGGCGCCCCCGGAGATGTCGAGCGAGGTCATCCGCGACCTAATCGAGTACAGCCCGATCCGCAGCTTCGCGAGCGTGCGTAACACCAGCGCCGACAGCGTGATCTTCCCGACCCGCGGCGACATCACCAACGCCCAGTGGGTCGGCGAGATGGAGCCGCATGGCGAAAGCACCATCACCTTCGGCCAGCGTGAGGTCGAGGTGCATGAGACCTTTGTGGATATCTCCAACCGCCTGCTGCAGGACGCACCTATTGCGGAAACCGAGGTCCGTACTGCGCTGGCCGAGGACTTCGGCAAGAAGGAGGCAGAGGCCTTCCTGTGGGGCACGGGCGTCAAGATGCCCGAGGGCGTGATGGTCAACACTGCCATCCCCGAGGTTGCCAACGGCCACGCCGCCAACCTGTCCACCGACGCCCTGATCCGGCTGATGTACTCGCTGCCGCAGGCTTACCGGTCGCGCGGTGCATGGGCCATGAACGGCACCACCCTGGGCATCCTGCGCACGCTGAAGGACACGCAGGGCCAGTACATCTGGCAGACCTCGCTGCAGGCCGGCCAGCCCGAGACGATCCTGGGTCGCCCCGTCATCGAAATGGTGGACCTGGAGGACATCGCGGCCAACCAGCACCCGATCGTCTACGGCGACTTCTCGGCATACCGCATCGTGGACCGCCTGAGCATGTCGATCCTGGTCGATCCCTATAGCCGCGCCCGCGAGCGCATCACCCGCATTCACGCCACCCGGCGCGTCGGCGGTGCCGTGCTGCAGCCCGCCCGCTTCCGCAAACTTCGCATGTCGACCAGCTGAGGAGCCTGACCTATGCGTGACCTTTATGCCAACCTCGCGGCTGTTCCGGCGCTGGCGCCTGCAGTCCAAACCGCGGCCGCCCAAGGTGCCGCGATCGATCTGAACGCCAAGGGCGGTGTGGCCTTCGTCGTCAACACGGGCGCGATTGCCGGTGCGGGTGACTTCGGCCTGACCCTGCAGGAAAGCGACACCGGCACCAGCGGCTGGACCGCCGTGGCAGCCACCCAAATCGACAGCAACGCCCCCGCCACCCTGGCGGCAGACAGCGCCTATCGCTTAGGCTATCGCGGCTGGAAGCGGTACGTGCGCCTGTCCCTGACCCGTGCAGGCGGCACCAGCATCGCCGCAGGAGCAACGGCCATCTTCGTGCCGCTGACCCGCCCGGCTGTCTGATGCCCGCGCGTGCGCCCCGGATTTGCTCTTGCGGACAGCTGGTGCCTTCGGGTGCCCAGTGTCCTTGCCAGATCCGGGGCGCCGCTGCCCGCAAGGCGCGTTTCGACAAGACCCGACCCAACAGCAGCCAGCGTGGCTATAGCGGAAGCTGGGAGCGCATGGCGGCGCGCTGGCGCAGGGGAAAGCCTTGTGCATGGCCAGGCTGCAAGATGGGCGCCGAGGTGGTCGACCATATCATCCCGCACAAGGGCGATCCCAAGCTGCGGGATGACCCCAAAAATTGGCAGGGCCTGTGCGCCCATCATCACAACAGCGCCAAGCAGCGGCAGGACCGGCGGCGCGCATCTACGAGGACGACGTCATGACCATCTATAGCACTCAAGGAACCCGCCTCTACATCGGCGGTGCCCTTGCAGCAAAATCCAGTGATTTCACGGAAGCCGACTTTGCCAACCAGAACTGGGTCGAGATCGATGAAACCGAGGGTCTGGGCTCGGCCGGCGACACGTCTGCCGAGGTCACGTTTGACGGCATCAATTCCGGCCGCACGCGCCGCCTCAAAGGTACCAAGAATGCAGGCAGCATGGACGTGGTTTGCGGCCTCTTCCCAACCGATCCGGGTCAGATCGCCCTGATCGCAGCGGAGCGGACCAAGAGCGACTTCGCTTTCCGCGTTGTTCTGACTGATGCACCAGAGGGTGGCAGGCCCTCCGAACGCATGTTCGTGGCTCAGGTTGGGAGTGCTGCCGAGCAGTACGACGCCGCCAACAACGTGTTGAAACTGAATGCCTCGCTGTGGATCAACAGCAACATCGTCAAGATCGCAGCCGGTGCCTGATGCTCTTTCCCGTCGCAGGCGCCACGTTCTTCATCGCTGATCTTCCAACCGAAGACCCGTCTGGCATGCCTGATGTGCCTGACGCGTCGTGGGTGGAGATCAACGAAACTGAAGCGCTTGGCAGCCTGGGCGGGAGATACGATCTCGAAGAGGTGCACGGCATGAGTGATGGCCCCGGTGAGGGTTATACCGCGCTGAAGGGAGCACACCGACCAGATACGATGCAGGTCGTTCTCGGCCTCGATCCAACCGACCCCGGCCAGCTGTTGCTGTTCAAGGCATACCGGTCCCGCGATGCCTTCCCGTTCAGGCTCCTCTTCTCGGATCGCATCACCGAACGTCGGTGGTTCGCGATGGTCCTGGGCCTCGGAGAAGTCTTCGACGCGGCCAACAATGTCATGCGGCTGCAAGTCGAACTGCATCCCGCCACGATCCCGCAGAGGTAACCCATGCCAACAGACCCAGCTGTGACCGTGACCGAGATGAAGGGGCATCTCGGCTTCACCGACGATCAGACCGAAGATGATGCGCTTATCGAGCAGAAGCTGGATTCGGCGCAGAGCTTGATCGAGAACATGCTCGGCTTTCGCCTGCGCGAGCGTTTCCCCGAAGGCACCGAAATACCGACTGACCTGCGCGAGGCTGTCATGCAGCTGGCCGCCTGGTGGTTTGAGAACCGAGAGGCAGTGACCGAGCGCGGCAAGCCGTTGCCGTTCGGTGTGTCCGAGATCATCGATGCCAACCGGGACTGGAGCTTCTGATGGCGGATGACGGCGGTCTGTCCAAATTCCAACGGCGGATGGCGGCAATCCCGGTCGCAGCTCGTGCGGCGGTTCAGCCTGCCCTGGTCAAGGGTGCCGAGGAGATCGCCACACTCCAGCGTGGCCTCGCGCCCCGCGACGAGGGCGACCTGATCGACAGCATCGAGGTCACCGGTCCTGGCCAGAACACTCCGCCCTATTCGCAACCAGGGGGCGCGATGGTCGTGCCGGAGAACATGGCCGCGATCACCGTGGGCAACACCAATGTCCGTTATCCGCACCTGCAGGAGTTCGGGACCACCAACCATCCAGCGCAGCCGTTCTTCTGGCCGGGCTTCCGGCTTGGTCGCAAGCGCGCCCTCAACCGGATCAAGCGTGCCGTGGGCAAGGCGATCCGGGAGGCGAAGTGATGGAGCTCGAAGTTCAGACCGCCTTGCGCGCCCGTTTGGTCAGTCACCTGGCCGTCACCAGCCTCGTGCCCGCGTCCAACATTCTCGACACCAATCAGCGGCCCGCGCCACGCCCCTCGATCATCCTTGGTGAAAGCCAGGCTGTGGACGAGGGCACCAGCCTGCGCAGGTCGCATACTCGGATCTATCATACCCTGCACGTCTGGACGCGCGAGCCATCGCTGGAGGGAGCGAAGGCCATTGGCGCATCCATCCGCTCCGCGATCAGAATGGGCCGCCTGACGCTGCCCCAGGGCCTGCACTGCGCCGACCTGCTCTTTGCTAGCCAGCGGTTCATGCGTGACCCGGACGGCGAGCATTCCCATGGCGTGATCACCGTCGAAATCCTGGTTTCGGAGGATCGGCCATGAAGGCAGGCAGGCTGACTGAAACGATCCAGATGGAGCGCGGCGACGCCGGCATCAACGATTACGGGACGCCCACCACCGTGTGGCAGCGCTATGCCACCGTGCGCGCCGAGAGGATCGACCAGACCACCGAAGAATTCATGCGCGCCGGCGGCGCGAGCGATGAGGAAACCGTGGTCTTCCGGATCCGGCATGTGGAGGGCGTGGGCAACGCGGACCGGGTGCTGTGGAAAGGTGAGGCGTTCAACATCCAGCAGGTGACGCCCATCGGCCGCCGCCAGGGCCAGGACCTACGCTGCACGAGGCTATCGCATGAAGGGGACTAAGCCGCAGTTGGTAGAGGCCGCTGCTCCGGTCACGGGTATACCGGCGCCCGACTGGCTGGCAGAGGACGCCGCCGCCGAATGGGACCGCGTGATGCCGGTTCTTGTCGAGCGCAAGATCCTGACCGATGCCGATCTTGGCAACCTTGAAAGCTACTGCATCTGCATCGGTCGTGTGCGGCAGATGGAGGCGGCAATCCAGGAAGGCCCGGAGCCCGATCTCATGCTGAAGCTGATCCGGGTACAGGACAAGGCCATGGCCTCCGCCCGCCAGCTGGCCGCCGAGATGGGTCTGACGCCGGTGAGCCGGTCCCGCCCGTCGATCCGCGAGGATGGCGACAAGGACGGAACGGCAAACCCCCTCGATGTGAGCTGACAACATGTCCAAGGCATCCTCGACCTTCCCGGAATGGATCTATGACGGCTCAGAGATCCCCGACCCGTTTGGCTACGGCGATCGGGCGGTGACGTTTCTGCGCGCCCTCCGGCACCCCAAGTCGATCCTGCCGAACCGCGCCTTCCAGCTTGATCCATGGCAGGAACGGATCGTGCGCCGCATCTACGGTCCGCGCCACGAGGACGGCACCCGGATCATCAACACGGTCGCGCTGATGCTGCCCCGCGGGAACCGCAAGACCTCCCTGGCCGCCGCACTGGCGCTGCTGCACACCATCGGGCCTGAGCGCAAGCCGGGCGGCGAGGCACTCTTCGCCGCAGCTGATCGCAAGCAGGCGAGCATCGGCTTCAGAGAGGCCGCCGGCATCATTCGCGAGGATAAGCGGCTCGTGGCTGAGGTGGGTATTCACGATGCATTCAACGCACCGAAGCGGCTGATCTATCGGAAGGCAAACTGCGTCCTCGATGTCATCTCATCTGATGGCGGCCGCCAACACGGGGCAACCCCAGCCTTCGTGCTGGCCGATGAAATCCACATCTGGAAGGGCCGCGATCTGTGGGAGGCGCTGACCACCGGCCTTGAGAAGATCGATGACAGCTTGCTGGTCGTGGCCTCGACGGCCGGGCGCGGGCAGGACACGCTGGCCTTCGACTTCTTCGAGGATGCCCGCAACGTGGCCCGCGGCATCGTCGATGACGACTCGATCCTGCCCATCCTGTTCGAGGCGGACCGGCGCGAAGACTGGCGGGACGAGGAGATGTGGCACCGTGTGAACCCCGGGCTGCAGCACGGCTACCCGAGCCTTGCGGGGTTTCGGCGCCATGCGAAGCGGGCGCAGCGCAGCGTGGGTGATCGGCAGAGCCTCAAACAGCTCAAGCTGAACATCTGGCTGGACGCCTCGACCGAACCGCTGGTGGACATGGAGATCTACGACCAGGGCGCGAAGGAATACGACATCGAGGATCTGCGCGACCAGCCGTGCTGGCTGGCGGTCGACCTGTCCTCGACGGTCGACCTGTCGGTGATCGTGGCCTGCTGGCGCGTGGCGGAGGGCTATGCCGTCAAAGCATGGTTCTTCTGCCCGCAGGACACCATCGACAGCAAGGGCGATGATGGACCGCTGGAGGCCGAAGACGGCGTGTCCAAGCGCGCGGAGCAGTCCGGGGCCCCCTATCAGCAATGGATGGAGGATGACCTGATCACGGCAACGGCCGGATCGGTGATCGATTATGCCGAGATCGAAAGCAAGATCATCGAGCTTTGCGAGGAGCTGAACGTGCAGGAGATCGCGTTCGACCCCCACATGGCCCGCCAGGTGCAACCGAAGATCCTCGATGCCGGCTTGCCGGCCGTGGACTTCCGCCAGGTGCCGTCCCTGATGATGCCCGCGGCGATGGAGCTGGAGCGGGCCCTGCTAGGGGGCGAGTTCCACCACGGCGGCAACCCGGTCCTGCGGCACTGCTTCGCCAACGTCGTCGTGAAGCGCAACGACCACGGGCATGTCGTCAAGTTCACCAAGCCCAAGAAATGGCTTTCGATCGATGGTGCGGTGGCGGCGGCAATGGCCGTGTCCCGCGCGGCCGCGAAAGAGGGCGGCCTGACCACCAATCAGACATGGTTCACCGAAGACATGTGGACCGCATGAGGAGCCTGACATGAACGCAGCAGTGGGGGCAGATGAGCGCCTGGTGGTGATGCTGGAAGCTCGCGTGACCGACTTCGAGAAACGCATGCGGCAGGCAGAGCGCACAGGCACCCGCAGCTATCAGGGATTATCCCGCAACTCGCGGTCTGCAACCCGCCAGATGGAAGCGGACATGATCCGGTCGACCGGATCCATCAACCGGGCTATCGCCACGACCACGGGCAAGATCGGCACTCTCGCAGCATCCTTCGCCGGCGGGCTGGTCGCGGGTGCCGCGGTGGGCATGTTCGCGGGGGTGACGGGCAGCATCGCTACGACCATCCGCAGCATGGCGGAGCTGGGCGACGAGGCCAAGCGGGCTGGTCTTTCCGCGCAATCGTTCCAGGAATGGAAATACGTGGCCGACCAGAACCGCGTCGGGGTCGATGCGCTGGTAGATGGCTTCAAGGAGCTGTCCCTGCGCGCTGACGAGTTCATCACCACCGGCAAAGGGTCGTCGGCGGAAGCGTTCACCCGCCTCGGCTTCAGTGCCGAGACACTGGCGAAGAAACTCAAAGATCCCTCTGCGCTGATGCTGGAGATCATGGGCAGGCTGGAAGGCCTCGACAAGGCGGCGCAGATCCGAATTGCGGACGAGGTATTTGGCGGTACAGGGGGCGAACAGTTCGTCCAGCTGCTGGGACAGGGCGAGGGCGCGCTGCAGGCCACCATCGATCGCGCGCATGAGACTGGCGCCGTTCTCGATGACGAGCTGATCCGCAAGGCCGAGGAAATCGATCGGAGGTTCTCGCAGCTGACCGGCACAGTGGGCAACTTCGCCAAGCGCGTCGTGGTCGAGGTCGTCGCCGCCGGCTTGGAGCTGTCCGACCTCCGCGACCGCCTTGATGGGTTGTTCACCAGCGAGGATCAGGGTCGCGCGATCCTGGGCGATGAGCTTTACGACAGCCTTGCCCAGAACCGTGACATGGTAGACGAGAACGCCGAAGCCTTGGGCGTCCTGAACCAGCAGTACATGACGCTGGCAGAGGAGGCGGATCGTTCTGGAATCGCCCTGATCGACGCGATCAGCAAGCTCGACAGCCTGGGCTATGAGGATGCCGCAGACGGCCTGCGCGCCGCCTACAGCGAGATGCAGACGCTGGTAGAGGAGTTCCGCAATGGTCAAGTCACCGGCGAGAACTTCACGGCGCAGCTGGGCGAGATCGAAGACGCGGCCACCGATGCCTTCGCCCAGCTGGCTGAGGGTGATCGAACCGAGTTCTCCGGGGTGATCAGCCAGCTGGAACGGCTTGGCGGGGTGATCGGCGGCATCATCAGCCTTGCCGGGAGCATGGGCGCGGCTCTGGCGCGCGCTGCAGGGGTATCTCTAGACCAGAAGGCGGGGCAGGCCCTGCGCGATCGACATGCGGCCGAGGCGGCAAGCCTGGACAGCCTAGAGGCACAGCGCGCGGCCACGGAAGGGTTCACGCAGGCAGAAACGGCTCGCAACAGCGCCAGCGCCGAACAGCTGCGGCTGCAGCGCGAGATCGAAGCGGTTCGCAACCGGGCAGGAGAAAGCGGCGCCAGTCTGACCGAACAGCAGGCAACCGCCTTCGCCACCGCCTCACTTGCAGCCGAGGACGCGCGCCGGGAAGCCGGACGCGCGGGCCGCGGCGGCGGTGGTGCGAAAGGCGGCGGGGCCAAGGCTGGCGGCCGTGAGAAGCTGGACGAGTACCAGCGCGAGGTCGAAGCGATCCGCGACCGAACGCTGGCCCTTGAGGCAGAAGCGGCATCCCTGATCGTCGTCGCTGAGAGCGGCACGGATTACGGCGATGCCCTGGAGTACGCCCGCACCCGCGCAGAGCTTCTCCACGCGGCCCAGGAGGCCGGGAAAGCCATCACCCCGGAGCTGACAGCCGAGATCGACCAGCTGGCACAGGGCTACGTCACGGCGGGGCTGGAAGCAGAGGCGGCGGCCGAGAAGATGCAGCAGATCCAGGAGCAATCCGAGCGGGGCCGGAGCGCCCTCGAAGGCATGTTCGGATCGATCATCGACGGCAGCATGTCCGCCAAGGATGCCGTCATCCAACTGCTGGCCGAGATTGCCAAGACCCAGATGATGAAGGGCCTGATGGGCATGCCGGGCATGGGAGCCGCAGGCAATCTGCTCGGGGGCCTTCTGGGGTTCGCGGAGGGCGGCTTTACCGGCACCGGCGGCAGGCACGCCCCCGCTGGCATCGTTCACCGCGGCGAGTACGTCATTAGCGCACAGGCCGTCCAGCGCCTCGGGGTTGGCAACCTCGAGGCCATGCACAAGAGCGCCCTGCGAGGCTATGCCAACGGCGGCGCGGTCGGCATGCCCGCTCCTGCGCCTTCTGCGCAAAGCCAGGGCGTTCAGGGCGTCGCGACCAACGTCCATGTCACCGTGGGCATCGACGAGAGCGGGAACCTCAATGTCCGCAGCATCGCCAAGCAGGAAGCCTCCAGCATGGCAGCAGCACAGGCCCAGGCACTCCCCGGTCAGGTTCAGCGCGTCCAGGCAAAACCGAGGCGGCGTACATGAGCAACCTCGAGAACGCCCTCTGTCGAACCCTAGAGGCTGTGTTGGAGGGGAAGCGGCCGCGAATGCCTGATGCAGGCGAAGACATCCTTGATGCGTTCATGGCGCTGTCTCGCGCCCGCACCTATCATTCCCACGGGCCGAACCCGATCACATGGGAGGCCATGGCAGCCTGGTCGCAGGTGATGCGGCAAACCCTGCCCCCGCACCACGCCAAGATCGTCATGGCCCTTGATGATGTCTGGATGCAGCACGCCGGGCGTCGCGTGGCGGGCGCGGCCGCTGCCCCTGCCGCGCCAATGGTGTCCGCGACGCCGCTGTCGGCAGGGCTGCTCGATGCGATGATGGGGTGGTGATGGAGCTTCAGGCATGATGTTCGATCGGAAGCTAAGGCAGCACGCCAAGGACGCGCGCAAGGGAAAGCTCGGTCCCGCGCATCATGCGGCGGTAGTCAAAGATATCGCCGGCGTGATCCGCTTGGCATTTCAGGCAGGCTCGATCGGTAGCCTGTGGGGGTTGGAGGGCCCGCTGCGTGCAGGGCTGCGGGCGGACCTATGTCGCAGCGGTTGGGGTTGGACCGCCGCCGATCTTTTGACCCGCGACCTTCTGGATGACGCCTTGGCAATGGCCGGGGCTCGAGTGCGACCGACTTGGAATGAAGGACAATCGGAATGGACCGTAGAAGCGGGGACGATAATCGAGCGATTGCACTGCGCGCGCGCCGGATGTCACAAGCCGCTACCGGATGGCGCAAGACGGTTCTGCAGCTTTCTATGCAAGTGTGCGCACCACAATCAGGTTGCTCTCATGAAGTCAGCTGGCGAGGACCGTGCGGTTCAGCTGGCAGTTATGCGCATCTAAACCCGGATCGCAGATGCCCGCAGTGCCACGCGCGCATCCCTGACGACGCCCGTCCTGACAAGATCTACTGCTCCAACAAGTGCGCTTACCAATCCACTCATGATCTTGAGAAGGAAGCGCGACGAGAGGCGAGATCAGGCCGGACCTGCGCTCACTGCAACGGTGTCATCCCCGTCGATAGAACTGCGAACGCTAGATATTGCTGTGATCGATGTCAAACGACGGCCAGTCGTCGCCGTGAAGATGCAAAGCTTCTCCACTCAAGGCGCTGTCCTGGGTGCGGGGCGGCCTTCCGAACGAAATATCCGCATAAGGAATTCTGCACAAACCTGTGCTCCACACGCTCACGGCGGGTGGTGACCGCGACCAGGTTCGACCGGCTTTTTGGATGAAGATGGTGGGGTGCGCTCGATTTTGAGCATACCCCGTTTTATATTAATGGCCTTTTGTCACGCCATTATCAATTTTCGATGGAGTATTTACGAACGATCCTTGCGCCTGCTGGGTGCGAAAGCTTGCCGCTAACCAACTCAATCATCTCACGCCTTTCCAGTTCGCCGAGAACTTCAGCCCAAATCTGATCAGCCAAGGACGAAGTAACCTCCAATGAAAGACCTGAATGGACCATAAGGCGATCATATGACGAAAGAGCATCATCGGTGAGGCTGGAAGTATGAAGAAGCTGCATCAGGCTTCTTCCCGAAATATCTTCGCGACACGCTCACGGTAGGACAAACTAGAGGTTTGTGCCCTGAGTGCCCCACTACATACATAGAGCAGTTCAACAAATTTGCCGTCCGTAGCCTTGGGCTCGGTACCAAATTCATTGAACCAAAGATCCCAAGCCAAATCCTTGGCCGTGGATGCTGTCGGCTCGATCTGTGACACACTAACAGTGCCGCCGATTGTACGTGCATCTGACATTTCAATCTCCACGTTGTGAAGCAGAAACTGTGGACGTAGGTCACACAAACGTCAAGAAGCCACGCAGAAAGGCAACTACTTGATTACCAACGTCATGACGTTTAATGAATTGCACATCTAGGATTAATGATCTGAGTTCATAAGCCAGTTCCAAAACGTCAGAATGATCCCGTACGCGAGAGCAGCATACATTGCAAACAGACCCCAATCTTTTTCAGGCGTTTCAATTCGGACCAGTTCAATATCAATGGCAGAATCTTTAAGTTGCCTTAAAGCGTCCTCATATTGTGTAGAAACTCCTCCATCATAACCTAACGCTAACAACGCGTAAGTCGCAGCTATAATAAAAGCCCCTAGTCCCCAAGTCCTAATTACAACGATAGCCTTCTGGGGAACTCGTAAAATTATCGCGAAAGGAGCGGATAAAACGGCAACGCCAATAGCCCATAAGGCGCCCGAAAACCCATCCATATCACACCTCTATAAATCCTGTTACTACCACCGTAGATTGGTTGTATAGTTTACAGATCAACTTTCTTAACCCGTTGCTGCCACTCATCAATGAGACGCATGGTGTCCTGAAGCTCGACCAAAACATCCTGCCGATCGGCCTCGTTATCGAGCAGGCCCATAGCGTGATCGAGCGAAGCCTCAATATCACGCATGTGCTTTATGGTGGCTTTGTCAGCTTTGAATACGGCCATCTCTATCCCCAAATATTTTATCCACGAGTTTTTCGTGCTCCCGCCTTAACGCCTCAAAGTCCCGATTAAATGCCTCGATCTCTGCAGCGGTCTTTGCGCCCTCAAAGGATGACACCAGATCTTTCATAGCATTAGCAATTATTGAGACACGAGTTGCCGCGTCTACCCAATCAAATGCTGGCGCAGGGTACTTTTCCTCTAGCGTCGCCACGATCTCAGCGTTCATGGAGCGATTGTTTGCATCTGCGGCAGCTTTGATCCGCTCCCGCATACCGGCCGGCGGGCGGATCACAATCTGGCCCAACTCTTCGCGCTTACTCGCAGCCATAAGCTTCCCTCATCATCCGTAGTCACACATTGTGGCTAAAAAGATGTTGACGCAATGCGCACAACATGTGACTACATGTCACATAGTGTGACTATTGGAGCAATGGACGAGATGACCGAGAAGCCCGTACAGGTCGGAATACGCTTTCCGCCCAGCATGAAGGCATGGCTCAGCCGTCAAGCAGAACTCAACGCATCCAGCCAGAATAGCGAAGTGATCCGGGCCGTCCGAGAACGGATGGAACGCCAAGAGGCCAAAACGGCCTGACCCCCCGCCCCTCATTCAATCGTGGAGAATCCCGATGACGAACGAACAATGCGCCCGCGCATCCAGAACATTTGTGCCTGATGTCACGCGCGTGATCAGCAGCGACCGCCCAGGGGAAGTCAGCAATACACTGGCCTATCGGGTATCGTCGCTACTGCGAGTTGCCCGCTTGGCTCTGGAGAATGACAATTCGGGATGGACCACCGAAGAGCAAACCCGCGGCGCTGTTGGCGATGTGTTGGAGATAGCCGAAGCACTGCAAGATATCATCGTAGACGGGACCGAACAGATGCACCGCGACCTAGGCACGGCTGTCCGCAAGCTGGAGGCACGGGCATGAAAACCGCACCCGATCTGGCTCTCGACATGTCCTATCTGCGCGCGGTGATCGACGCGGCCGACTTCATCGACAATGAGGCGGCGGGAAGCGACGACACGCGACTGCACGGCCTGGTCACCACCATGATCTATCTCGCCGCGAAGATGGCCGAGGATGTGGAGGCCGGTGTCTACAAGCTGGCGGACGGAAAGTGGACGCACGCCGAGAACGTGCAGGCCCACCAGCAATGCTGAGCTAACTGCAAGATACTCCGTGATAGGAAGACAACGATGGCCCACCCGCGAGCTGCGCTAAGACAATCGGACCTTACACGCTATGCCAGGGCCATGCGGGCAGCTGGGTTCTCCGACTGGCGTGTGGTGGTGAAGCCTGACGGATCGCATGAGATCGTCGCCGGTAAGCTGGATGCACACCAGGCTGGCCCCGATCCCGACGAGGTGCTGTAATGCCGCGGCCTAAGAACCCCTTCCCCGGCGTTCGGAAAAACATCGTCAAGGGCAAGATCTACTGGAAGTTTGAAGCCGCTGGATATCGCTGCAACATTCCTGGACCCTATGGCAGCGCGGCGTTCCTAGCCGCCTATGAGGCTGCGTTGAACGGAGCAAAGGCCTCTGCCCCAACTGCTGAGGCTGGCACAGTATCGTGGCTGGTCGAGCAGTATCTTGGCAGCCTCCGCTTTCTCAATCTCTCGGACTCGCGAAAGCGGACGATCCGAAACGAGCTGGACTGGCTGCGAGAGACAGCAGGCACGATCCATTTCATTCGCCTCGAGGTCCGGCATATTGAAAAGTTGATGGCTAAAAAGACTGGCCCGACAGCTGCGAACACGGTCAAGAAGAACATGTCGATGCTGTTCAATTTCGCAGCCAAGAAGCTCAACTACACAGGTCCCAACCCGGCAAAGTTTGCAGAGCGCATGAAGGTCAACCCGGACGGCTATCACACCTGGACCGATGCTGAGGTGGATCGCTTCCTCGACCGACACGGAGCAGGCTCGAAAGCCCGCCTTGTCCTCCTGCTCGCTCTGAACACCGGCATGTCACGCCAGGACCTGTGCCGGGTAGGATGGCAACACGTTTCGCAGAAGGCCGGCATCGGGCGCATCGCCTACAAACGAGCTAAGACCTCGGTTGCGGCCGACCTGCCTATCCTTCCTGATCTAGCGGAGGAACTAGCCAAGGTCCCGACCGACCGCCTGCTGTTCATTACCCAAGACGCTCGACCCATTGGCTACAAGCCTGAGACATTGGGAAACTGGTTCCGAGACCGCTGCGCCGAGGCCAAGGTGCCCGGATCGCTGCATGGACTGCGGAAGGCCGGAGCAACGCGGCTTGCGAATGCCGGCGCCAGCGATTGGGAAATTGCGTCGTATCTGGCCCATGCCGACACGACACAAGCAAAGGTCTACACGAAGAAGGCGAACCGCTCGACCCTAGCCGATAGTGGGTTCGCCAAGATGCAAACCGTGTCCAACTTATCCGAAGCGTTGGACGGAAAGGGCAAGAAGAGTGAGTAAATTCACCAACATAGAGGAAGAAGTGGCAGCCCGTAGGGGAGTCGAACCCCTCTTTTCAGGTTGAAAACCTGACGTCCTAACCGATAGACGAACGGGCCACTTTCTGTCCGCTGCCAGTCTTCCCTGGCGGCGTGAGGCGGTGTTTAGGCAAAGCCGCGAGAGGCTGCAAGCCAAAAAAACGGACCTGCCCGAAAAAAATCGCACGCGGCCCTCAGGCCCCAAGAAATCCTGCGAAAATAAGCCACAAGGGCAAGGTCAGTGCCGCAAGGACAGTCTGCCAGGTGAAGATCGCGGCATAGAAATCGGCGTCCCCGCCCATCTGGCGCGCCAGGATATAGCCGACGGGCGCCCCCGGTGCGGCCGTGGCCAGCACGCCCGACGCGACCTGCCCCGCAGGCAGGCCGATGACCAGCGCGGCGGCCAAAAAGATCACCGGGCACAACGCCAGCCGCAACCACACCCCCAGCCACAGCGCCGGGTCGCGCTGCCACAGGCGCGCGGGATCGATCCCCGCCCCCACCGCCAGAAGGCCCACGGCCAGCGCCCCCTGCCCCAGCCAGTCCAGCGGCGACAGCACGACCTCGGGCAGCGCGACGCCCGACAGGTTCAGCGCCAGCCCCGCCGCGCAGGACAGCACCATCGGGTTGCGGCCGATCTCGGCGCCGATGCGGGCCGTGGCCCCCGCGGGGCGCGGCCCGTCCGACAGCAGCGTCAGCGCCACGATGGCCGAGATGTTGAACGCCGGGATCAGGAACGCAAAGGCCACTGCCAGGTCGCCCAGGGCCTGCCCGCCCAGGCCCTGGGCCGCGACCGCCAGGATCAGCAGCGAATTGAACCGCAACGCGCCCTGGAACAGCGAGCTGCTGCGCGGCCCGGTCTGATCCCGGCGCGCGGCCCAGATCAGCGCCAGCGCCCCGGTCACCGCAAAGGCCAGCGCCATCGCGCCCAGATAGGGGCCAAGCCGCCCCAGGGACAGCTCTGACCGATAGATCGACGTCAGCAGGATCGCCGGGAACAGCACGCGGTATCCCAACTGCTCTATTCCCGGCCAGCTGGCGGCGGGAATCAGCCCGCCCCGCCGCGCCAGATGGCCCAGCAGGACAAGGGCTATGACGGGGATGACGGCCAGGGCTGCTTGCATGGGGACCTTTCGGCCGTGCGTCTTGCGGCCTTTCGCGCGGGGTTGTAGACCCGCGGCCAACGAAAGGAAACGTCATGTCGATCACCGAGGATCAGGCCCGAAAGGTCGCGCATCTGGCGCGCATCGCGGTCGATGATGCCGCCCTGCCCGCCCTGGCGCGCGATCTGTCCGGCATCCTGCATTTCATGGACCAGCTGAACGAGGTCGATGTCGAGGGCGTGGAACCCATGACCGGCGTCACCCCCATGCGCCTGAAGCGGCGCGAGGATGTCGTGACCTCGGGCGACATGGCCGACCGCATCCTCTCCAACGCCCCCGACGCGCGCGAGGGCTTCTTTGCCGTGCCGAAGGTGGTGGAATGACGACCCCGAACAGCCTGACCATCGCCGATGCCCGCGACGCGCTGCGCGCAGGCGATCTGACCGCGGTCGAACTGACCGATGCCTGCCTTGCGGCCATCGACGCCTCGGGTGCGCTGAACGCCTTCGTGCATCACACCCCCGACATGGCGCGCGACATGGCCCGTGCCGCCGATCAGCGCATCAAGGCAGGCGACGCCGCGCCGATGACCGGCATCCCGGTGGGCGTCAAGGACGTCTTCTGTGTCAAGGGCGTGCCGTCGCAGGCCGGCAGCCGCATTCTGCAGGGGTTCACCCCGGAATACGAATCGACCGTGACGCAGAACCTGTGGAACGCGGGCGCGGTGATGCTGGGCAAGCTGAACCAGGACGAATTCGCGATGGGTTCGACCAACGAATCCAGCTGCTATGGTCCTGCGGTGAACCCGTGGCGCGGGCCTGACGGCGCGCAGCTGACCCCGGGCGGCAGTTCCGGCGGGTCGGCCGCGGCCGTCGCGGCCGACCTTTGCCTGGGCGCGACCGGCACCGATACGGGCGGCTCGATCCGCCAGCCCGCGGCCTTCACCGGCACGGTGGGGCTGAAGCCGACCTATGGCCGGGTCAGCCGGTGGGGGGTCATCGCCTATGCCTCCAGCCTGGATCAGGCCGGGCCGATGACGCGCACCGTGCGCGACGCCGCGATCATGCTGGGCGCGATGGCCTCCGCCGATCCGATGGACAGCACCTGCGCCGACCTGCCCGTTCCCGATTTCGAGGCCGCCCTGACCGGCGACATCCGCGGCAAGCGCATCGGCATCCCGCGCGAATACCGCGTGGACGGCATGCCCGACGCCATCGACGCCCTGTGGCGCGAGGGGGCCCAGATGCTGCGCGATGCGGGCGCCGAGATCGTGGACATCAGCCTGCCGCACACGAAATACGCCCTGCCCGCCTATTACGTGATCGCCCCTGCCGAGGCCTCGTCGAACCTCGCCCGCTATGACGGCGTCCGCTATGGCCACCGCGCGAAACTGGGCGCGGGCGACGGCATCACCCAGCTCTACGAGAAGACCCGCGCCGAGGGCTTCGGCCCGGAGGTCCAGCGCCGCGTGATGATCGGCACCTATGTGCTGTCGGCCGGCTTCTACGACGCCTATTACAACCGCGCCCGCCGCGTCCGCGCGCTGATCAAGCGCGACTTCGACCAGGCATTCGCGCAGGGCATCGATTCGATCCTGGCGCCCGCGACGCCCTCGGCGGCCTTCCCGCTCGGCTCGGGTGACAAGGGCGATCCGGTGCAGATGTATCTGAACGACGTCTTCACGGTGACGCTGAACCTGGCGGGCCTGCCCGGCATCGCCGTTCCCGTGGGCCAGGACGCGCAGGGCCTGCCTTTGGGCCTGCAGCTGATCGGCCGCCCCTTCGAGGAGGGCGATCTCTTGAACCAGGCGCAGGTGCTGGAACGCTCCGCGGGATTTGTGGCCAAGCCGGATCGCTGGTGGTAACGTCCGCGAAACGGACCAAGGGAGGCGTCATGCGCGGCTGGTGGATGATCGGGGTGCTGGCGCTGGCCGGATGCGGGGAACATCAGGGGTGGAACCCGAACTATCAGTTCGGGTCCGACCGCTATGGCCAATACCTCACCGCGCGCGAGGCGGCGCTGGTCACCGGCGCGACGCCCGCGCCCACCATCCCCATCGCCCTGCCGGTCCACGCCCCCACCGCCGCGCGGATCGCGGGGTCTGACCCAGTGCCGATCCCGGCGACGATGGGCCTACGCGTCCGCCGCCCGGCCCCCTGAGACGACCGTGACCGACTGGCCCAGCCCGAATCACGGCGACCGCCGGGGGCAACAGCCGTCGCTGATCGTGATCCACTATACCGGCATGGCGGACGGGCCCCAGGCCCGCGCCCGCCTCTGCGACCCGTCGGCCGAGGTCAGCGCCCATTGGCTGATCGCCGCCGATGGCACCACCGAACAGCTGGTCTGCGAGACGCGCCGCGCCTGGCATGCGGGCGCAGGCGCTTGGCAGGGCCTCGATGACGTGAACAGCCGCTCCATCGGGATCGAGCTGGACAATCCCGGCGACCGCCCCTTCCCCGCGCCCCAGATGACCGCGCTGCGCCGCCTCCTGCGCACGATCATGGCGCGCTGGTCCATCCCGCCCGCCGCCGTCATTGCCCATTCCGACCTCGCGCCGGGCCGCAAGATCGACCCCGGCCCCCGCTTCGATTGGGAGGGGCTGGCCCGCGACGGCCTGGCCCTCTTCGCGCGCCCCGACCCGGCCGATCCCACCCCTGCCCTCGACCACAGCCTGACCGCGCTCGGCTACCCGGACCACCCCGCACGGCTCGACGCCTTCCGCCTGCGCCACCGCCCCTGGGCCAGCGGCCGCGCGACGCCCGCGGACCGCCGCACCGCCGCCCGTCTTCTTCTTCACGCAAATATCCCGGGGGAGTCGCGCTTGCGCGACGGGGGCAGCGCCCCCCCCTTGACGCCCCCCCCTTGACGCCCCCGGCGCCGCGCCGCATACGGACCACGCGCGGAGGGCTGGATGACCGCGGCAGGGCGACCTGTCGAGGAAAGTCCGGACTCCATGAGGCGATGGTGCCGGGTAACGCCCGGCGGGGGCAACCCCAGGGATAGCGCCACAGAGAACAGACCGCCCATCCCCGGATGGGTAAGGGTGAAACGGTGGGGTAAGAGCCCACCGGGGGGCTGGCAACAGCGCCCGCATGGCAAGCCCCACCAGGAGCAATGCCGAATAGGGATCGCGCGCGGAGCAATCCGCAGGGCCGCCTTGCCCCAGCCGATCCGGGTAGGCAGCTAGATCCGTCCGGTAACGGACGGACCAGAGGAATGGTCATCCAGCCGCGCAAGCGGTGGACAAAATCCGGCTTACAGGCCCTCCGCGCAACTCAAGCCTTCTTGCCGCCCTTGCCCCGCGCCTCGGTCGCGGTGGCGATCGCCTTGGCGGATTCGCCCTGCATCTTCTGGGTGAAGGCGACCATCTGCGCGGCATAGGTCTCGGCCCAATCGGCGAATGCGCTGCCGCCGGTGCCGCCTGCGGCGGACATGGCCTTGGCGCGCATCTCCTCGCCCTGCTTCTGCATGGTGGCGAACTGGTCCTCCCAAGCCTTCTGCATCTGCTGCCACTGGCTCTGCATGGCCTCGCTGGCGCCTTCCATCTGGGCCATGACGCGGGCGTTGACCTCCTGCTGCTGCTGCATGGCCTGAGCCTGCCACTGGCGGGCCTGCTCCATCGCCTCCTCCTGGCCCTTGGCCATCGCGGCCTGCCATTCGGTCAGGCGTTCCTGGAACTGGCGGGCATTGTCGGTCAGCGTCTTCAGCATGTCGGGCAGTATCATCACGGCTCCTCCCAAGGCTATGGGGCCATGAGAAAGGCCCCCGGATGCAAGCCTGCGTCCGGGGGCCGTGTTTGTCAAACCTGCGCGATCAATCCGCCGTCTGGACCGGGCTGTCCGCGGGCAGGCCCTGCTGCCGTTCGATCTCGCGCCATCGGGCGACGGCGGCGTTGTGCTCCTCCAGCGTGCGGCTGAACGCGTGTCCTCCGGTGCCGTCCGCGACAAAGTACAGATAGTCCGTCTCGTCGGGGTTCAGCGCCGCGCGGATCGCAGCCCGGCCCGGATTGGCGATGGGCGTGGGCGGCAGCCCGTCGATCCGGTAGGTGTTGAAGGGCGTGGGCGTGTCCAGCTCCGACCGGCGCAGGCCGCGGTCCAGCACCGCCTGCCCGTTCGTCACGCCATAGATCACCGTGGGGTCGGTCTGCAGGCGCATCCCCTGGCGCAGGCGGTTCACGAAGACACTGGCGACCTGCGGGCGTTCGTCCGCCTGCCCCGTCTCCTTCTCGACGATCGAGGCCATGATCAGCGCCTCCTCGGGCGTCTCATAGGGCATGCCGAAGGGACGCGCCTCCCATTCCTGCGCCAGGATGGCGGCCTGGCGGCTGGCCATCTGGGCCAGGATCGCGTTCCGGTCGCCGCCCTTCTCCAGCAGATAGGTGTCGGGCGCCAGGCTTCCCTCGGCCGGGATCTCGGCCACCTCTCCGGTCAGGAAATCGGCGGCGCGCAGCGCCTCGACCACCTGCCAGCTGGTGACGCCCTCGGCCATGACCAGCGACAGGCGCACGTCGGCGCGATCCTGGGCCTGGACCAGGGGCGCGGGGCGGTCGCCGCTGCCGGGGGTCCAGCGCGCCATTTCCTCATAGGCGCCGGTCTCGGGGTTGGTGTCGCGCAGCAGGACGGTGTTCTCGCGCACGCCGACGCGCACCACGACCTCGGTCCCGCAGGTAGAGGGGCCGCCCGCGGTCACCGTCTCAACGATCTGCTCCATGCTGGCTTGCGGCGGCATCAGGAAGCTGCCGAACTTCAGGTCGCGCGCCTTGTCCATGTAGTCGGCCCCGGCGCGAAAGATGTAGGCGTTCGAGATCGCCCCCTGCGCCGCCAGCTGGTTGCTGACCGCGTTCAGGCTGGCGCCCGGAGAGATCTGGACGCATTGCGCGATGGCGCTCGGGCCCGGCCCGCTGAATTCGCGCTTGGCCCAGGCAACTGCCGCCGCCGCCGCGATCAGCAGCACGATGGCCAGCGTCAGGAAGTTCGAGGCGATGTTGCGCCAGATCATCCGGCGACCTTCCCCAGCACCAGGCTGGCATTGGTCCCGCCAAAGCCGAAGCTGTTGGACAGCGCCACGTCGACCTTGCGGCGCACCGCGGCATTGGCCGCCAGATCCAGCTTCGGCGTCACGGCGGGGTTGTCCAGGTTGATCGTCGGCGGGCAGATCTGGTCGCGGATCGCCAGCACGCAGAAGATCGCCTCGACCGCGCCGGCCGCGCCCAGCAGGTGACCGATGCTGGATTTCGTCGACGACATGACCGCACCCGACGCGGCATCGCCCATCAGGCGTTCGACCGCGCCCAGTTCGATCGTGTCGGCCATGGTCGAGGTGCCATGCGCGTTGATGTAGTCGATGCGGTCCGGCGTCAGGTTCGCGCTGCGCAGCGCCGCCTCCATCGCGCGGTATCCGCCATCGCCGTCCTCGGAAGGCGCGGTGATGTGATAGGCATCGCCCGACATGCCATAGCCCAGCACCTCGGCATAGATCTTGGCGCCCCGTGCCTTGGCGTGCTCGTATTCCTCCAGCACGACGACGCCCGCGCCCTCGCCCATCACGAACCCGTCGCGATCCGCATCATAAGGGCGGCTGGCCGCCTGCGGGTCGTCCTCGCGCTTGGTCGACAGCGCCTTGCAGGCGTTGAAGCCCGCGATGCCGATTTCGCTGATCGGGCTTTCCGCGCCGCCCGCGATCATCACGTCGGCATCGCCATAGCGGATCATCCGCGACGCATCGCCGATGGCATGGGCGCCGGTCGAACAGGCCGTGACCACCGCGTGGTTCGGCCCCTTGAAGCCATAGCGGATCGACACCTGACCCGAGATCAGGTTGATCAGCGCGCCGGGAATGAAGAAGGGCGACACCCGCTTGGGCCCGCGCTCCTTGATCAGGACCGCCGTGTCCGCGATGGACGACAGCCCGCCGATCCCCGAGCCGATCATCACGCCCGTGCGCAGGCGGCTTTCCTCGTCCTCGGGCATCCAGCCCGCGTCGGTCACCGCCTGATGCGCGGCGGCGATGCCGTACAGGATGAAGTCGTCCACCTTGCGGCGGTCCTTGGGCTCCATCCAGTCGTTCGCGTTGAAGGTGCCGTCGCTGCCGTCGCCCAGGGGGATCTCGCAGGCGTATTTCGTCACCACGTCGGACGCGTCAAAGCGCGTGATCGGCCCCGCGCCGGATTTCCCGGCCAGCAGACGTTCCCACGTCGCCTCGACGCCGGACGCCAGTGGCGTGACCATCCCAAGCCCGGTGACAACAACCCTGCGCATCGGCAATTCCTTCAGCTGCTCGCAATTTCAGCCCTGATACACGCGCCCCCCCTGCCGCGCAACGCCACGAAATTGCGATGGGCAGGCCATGGCGGCGCGCCGCCGGGGGGTCCGGGGGGCTGGCCCCCCGGCACGTCGCGGGACGCAGATCAGCCCAGGCCCGCGGCCCGGAACCGGGCCCGGATGTCGGATTGCGGGCGCGCGCCCACATGGCCGATCACCTCGGAGGCCGCGATGATGCCCATGCGTCCCGCGACCTCCAGCGGATGCCCCGAGGCAAGGCCATAGATCAGCCCCGCCGCGAACTGATCGCCCGCCCCGGTCGCATCCACCGGCACGACGCGCCGGACCGGCACCGTCACGCGCTCGCCACCCCGGATCAGGATCGCGTCGTCGCCCGACCGCGTGCAGATCACCGTGCCGCAATCGGCCTGCGCCAGGCGCAGCGCCTCCTCCAGGTCCTCGACCTGGTACAGCGACTGCCATTCGTGGACGTTGCCGATCACGTAATCCATCGGACCCGCGACCAGGCGGCGGAAATCGTCGCGGTGACGGTCCACGCAGAACGGGTCCGACAGCGCGATGCCCGCCTGTCCCCCCGCCGCGTGACAGCAGTCGGCGGCCTTCAGGAACGCGGCCTTTCCCTTGTCCTTGTCGAACAGATAGCCCTCCAGGAACAGCCAGCCCGCGCCGTCGAACACCTCGGGCGCGACATCCTCCGGCCCCAGCTCGGCCGAGATGCCCAGATAGGTGTTCATCGACCGCTCTCCGTCGGGCGTGACGAAGATGATCGTGCGCGAACTGGGAAGCCCCGCCCCCGCCACCGGCGCGTTCACAAAGCGCGTGCCCGCGGCCTCGGTCTGGCGTGCATAGAGCCGCCCGATCTCGTCATCGGCGACACTGCCGATGAAGGCCGTGCGCAGGCCCAGCCCGCCGATGCCCGCCAGCGTGTTCGCCACGCTGCCGCCCGCGACCATGCGCGCCTGATCGCGGCGCGCCGAATGGTCGTCGGCCTGGGCGGCCATCAGGTATTCCGACCGCTCTCGGTCGACCAGCTGCATGATGCCCTTGGTGATGCCCAGGGCCTCCAGCCGCGTTTCCTCAGTCGGCGCGATGATGTCCATCACGGCGTTGCCGATGCCGATGATATAGGGCCCAGTCCGGTCCGGGGTGGTCATGCGGTCTTCTCCTCATAGGGGCACAGGTCGCGGATCGGGCAGATGCCGCAGCGGGGTTTGCGCGCCTGGCAGACATAGCGCCCGTGCAGGATCAGCCAGTGATGCGCGTGCGTCTGGAACCGGGCGGGGACGTTGTCCTCGATCGCGCGCTCGACCTCGTCGACGTCGCGACCCGGGGCGATGCGGGTGCGGTTGCCCACCCGAAAGATATGCGTGTCGACCGCCTGCGCCGGATGGCCGAAGGCACAGGACAGCACGACATTGGCCGTCTTGCGCCCGACACCCGGCAGGCTAGTCAGGGCGGCGCGGCTGTCGGGCACCTGCCCGGCGTAATCGTCGACCAGGATGCGCGACAGGGCGATGACGTTCTTGGCCTTCTGACGATAGAGCCCGATGGTCCTGATATGCTCGGTCACGCCTTCCAGGCCCAGTTCCAGCATCTTCTCGGGCGTGTCGGCCACCGCGAACAGGCCCCGCGTCGCGCGGTTCACGCCCACATCCGTCGCCTGCGCCGACAGCGCGACCGCCACGACCAGGGTGAAGGGGTTCACGAACAGCAGTTCGGTCTCGGGGGCCGGGTTCGCCTCGGCCAGGCGCGAAAAGATCGCGACCTGATCAGCAAAGGGCAACGGGGGCGGAATGCGACGCTGGATGGCCATGCCTGCTTTTGACCGCCGCCGCGCCCGTTTGCAAGCGCGCCCCGTCCCGGCGGGCCACGGGCGGGTTTCTGCCGCGTTTCCAGTGGCCTCCACGAAACAGTGACTTTCCTTTGGCGCGGAACTGCGACAGCTTGCCACGCGTTGACGGCAGATCCCGGAATCGGTTCCACCGAACCGCCGGGGCAGCCACGAACGCACCGGGTGCGGCACCAAGGCCCGCCCGCGACCCAAGGAAAGGGAGCCCGATGAACCTCCGCAAGACTTCGATCCTGGCCGTTTGTGGCCTGACCCTGCTGGGCGCCTGCGCGCCCGCGATGACCGATACCGGCACCGGCGCCACCGGCCTCAGCCGCACCCAGCAGGGCGCGCTGGCAGGCGCCGCCGTGGGCGCACTGTATGGCGGCACGCGTGACAGCGACAGCAACAACCAGGGCCGCGACGCCGCACGCGCCGCAATCATCGGTGCCGCCGCAGGTGCCGTGGCCGGCAACATCCTGGACCGCCAGGCGGCGGCGCTGGAACAGTCGATCAGCAACCCCAACGTGCAGATCATCAACCGCGGCAGCTACCTGCAGGTCATCCTGCCCGAGGGCATCCTGTTCGCCACCGGATCGGCCGCCGTCTCCGGCCCGGCGCAGACCGACCTCTATGCCGTCGCGCGCAACCTGAACCAGTATCCGAACAGCCGGGTCGAGGTCGTGGGCCACACCGACAACACCGGCAGCGCCGCCCTGAACCAGGACCTGTCGCAGCGCCGCGCGCAGTCGGTCGCGGGCATCCTGGCCGCCGCCGGCGTGGCATCGGGTCGCCTGTCGGCGCTTGGCGCCAGCTACAACCAGCCGATCGCATCGAACGACACCGCCGCGGGCCGCGCGCAGAACCGTCGCGTCGAGATCCTGATCCGTCCGACGCAGTAATCCTGCCTCATCGCGACCAGAGGCCGGGCCATTGCCCGGCCTCTTTGCATTGGCGGGGTCCGGTTCTAGGATGGCCTTCCAGAACCCCCGGGATACCGCCATGTCCGACGCCGACAGCCCCTTCCAGCCCATCGACGCCGCCCGACTGTCCGACGCCGTCGTGGCCCAGATCGAGGCCCTGATCCTGCAAGGCGTGCTGCGCCCCGGCGAACGCCTGCCGGGCGAACGCGAACTGGCCGAACGCATGGGCGTCAGCCGCCCTTCCCTGCGCGAGGCGCTGGCCGCAATGCAGGCCGACGGGCTGCTGGTCACCCGACCGGGCGCGGGCGTCTTCGTGGCCGACGTGCTGGGCAGCGCTTTCTCTCCTGCCTTGGTTCGCCTGATCGCGCGCCATCCGCAGGCGGCCGACGACTATCTGACCTTCCGCAAAGATCTGGAGGGGCTGGCCGCGGAACGCGCCGCCATGGCCGCCGGAGAGACCGACCTGGCCGTGCTGGACCGCATCGTCCAGGCCATGCGCCATGCCCATGCCAGCCCCGATCCGCAGATCGAGGCCGCGCTGGACGCCGATTTCCACATGGCCATCGTAGAATCCAGCCACAACCTGATCGCGCTGCACCTGATGCGCGCGATGCAGGACCTGCTGCGCCAGGGCATGCTGTTCAACCGCCCGCGCATCTTTGCCAGCCCGGAACTGCGCGACCGCCTGCTGGACCAGCATATCGCGATCAACGATGCGCTGCAGGCCCGCGACGGCCCCCGCGCCCGTGCCGTGCTGGAGGATCATCTGGACCTGGTCGCCCGCACCCTGACCGCGCAGCGGCGCGCCGACGATCACGCGGCCGTCGCACGGCTGCGCCTGCAGAACCGCCGCGCGCCATAGCAAAAGGGCCCCCGAAGGGGCCCTTTCGATCAGTCTTGGCCGGATGTCGGGCCGGGCGATCTCAGTTCAGGCGACGCGCCACGTCCTCGATGGCATCGTCGATGCCGGCCGAACGCTGTCCGGCGCGCACCTGGCCTGCCAGGATCTCGGCGGCGGCGGCGATGGACGCGGCTACCGCACGGTCGCGGACCGCACGCACGGCGTCGTTCTCGGCGCTGGCGATCTGGTCCTGGGCCGCCTGCAGGCGACGGTCGATCGACCGGGACAGATCCTCGCGTGCCGTGGCGGCCTGAGCCTCGGCCTCGCGCTTGGCGTTGGCCACGATCTGGTCGGCCTGCGTCTTGACCTCGCGCGAGCGACGCTCGTAGCTGGCATAGATCTCCTGCGCTTCCTCGCGCAGGCGACGGGCCTCGTCCAGGTCGTTGCGGATGCCCTCGGCGCGCTTGTCCAGCAGGCCGCCGATCAGGCCGGGGACCTTGAAGTAGACCAGCACCCCGATGAAGCCCAGGAAGGACAGCAGCACGATGAAGTCGGTGTTGCGCAGCGAGAAGAAGCCGTAGTCGCCCGATGCGGCCATGGCAGGTCCGGCGCTGAACAGGATCAGCGTTGCGATCATGCGGTTCATTGCACGGCCCCTTTCATGCGCCCGTCCAGGGCTGCGCCCACGGTGGCGTCGTCGGCCTGGCCGCCGAAGGTGCGGACCAGTTCGGCGGTGACATCCTGTGCCACCTCGCGCGCGCTGACATCGGCGGATGCGCGGACCTCGCGGATGCGCGCCTCGGATTCGGCGGTGCGGGCGGCGATTTCGGCATCGGCCTTGGCGATCGCCTGGTCCAGCTGCGCCTGGATCTCGGCACGGTTGCGGGCGACGATGGCCTGTGCCTCGGTGCGGGCATCGGCCAGCGCCTTGTCATAGGCAGCCTCGGCCTCGCGGGCCTTCAGCTTGAATTCTTCGGCGGCCATCAGATCGCCGGTGACGGCACCCTGACGGTCGGACAGAACGGCCGCGATCCGCGGCAGGGCCACGCGCGACAGGACCAGATAAAGGACCACCAGCGTGACGACCAGCCAGAAGATCTGGTTGCCGAACGTGGCGATATCCAGCTGCGGCAGGCCCGCGGCTTCGGCGGCGTGTCCGGCTGCATCGACCCCGTGGGTCGCGGCATCGGCGCCGTGGGTCGCGGCATCGTCGATGACGATCGCGCCCTCAGTGGTTTCGACCGCGGTGGTGGCGGCCTCTTGCAACAGGCTGAACATATCCTACCCCATGGCCTTGGAACGAACGAAGGGGCGGGGGACAGGCCCCCACCCCGCCGCAAGGATGGCCGTGGATCAGACCGCGAACATCAGCAGAAGCGCGACGAGGAACGAGAAGATCCCCAGTGCTTCGGCGAATGCCATGCCGATGAACAGCGTGGCGGTCTGGCCGGCAGCGGCCGACGGGTTGCGCAGGGCACCGGCCAGGAAGTTGCCGGCGACGTTGCCTACGCCCAGGGCGGCAAAGCCCATGCCGAACGCGGTCAGGCCGACGCCGATGTACTGGCCCAGTTCTGCGATATTGCCTTCCATGGTATTTCTCCTTGCGGTTGGAAGTTGGTCGATCTTGGTGGATGCGGACCCGATGCGGGACCGCGCAGGGGCTGCGAGGACCGTCGCGTCAGTGCGACGGGTGCAGCGCGTCCTTGAGGTAAACGCAGGTCAGGATGGTGAACACATAGGCCTGAACGATGGCGACCAGCACCTCGAAGGCGTACATCCCGATGACCGCGATGATGGCGACAGGGGCGACGGCGGCGATGGCCGCGAAGCCCGCGAAAACCTTGATGACGGCGTGGCCGGCGATCATGTTGCCCGCAAGACGAATGGACAGCGACAGCGGACGCACGAAGTAGCTGATGACCTCGATCACGGCCAGGACCGGGCGCACGGCCAGCGGCGCCGAGCGCACCCAGAACAGGTCCAGGAAATGCGCGCCGTTCTTGACGAAGCCGATGATGGTGACGCCGAAGAACACCGCCAGCGCCAGAACGCCGGTGACGGCGATGTGCGAGGTCGTGGTGAAGGCCAGCGGCAGAAGACCCAGCAGGTTCGCAAAGACCACGAACATGAACAGCGTCAGGATGTAGGGGAAATACCGCAGGCCATCCTTGCCGGCGATGTCCTCGATCATCTTGTGGACCAGGCCGTATGCCATCTCGGCAATGGACTGGGCGCGGTTCGGCACGATGGCGCGGCCGCGGGTGCCCAGCACCAGCAGCGCGATGGACGCCAGCGCCGTCAGCGCCAGCCACAGCGTCACGTTGGTAGGCGTGTACCACGCCACGGGCCCGTCACCGAACAGCGGCGAGACCACGAACTGGTCCATCGGGTGGAATTCAAGGCCGCCGCCAGTCGCTTCCGTCGCCACGATCAGTCCCTTTCGTCACGGTCCGGCCGTTCGCCGGATTTTTCGCCTTCCGGCGCGGGGCCGGATTTCCTGTCAAGCTCGGACGCGGTGCGCATCATGGATTTGACGCCAGCCGCAAGGCCGAGGAAGATGAACAGGACCATCAGGAAGGGCGTCGTGCCCATCAGATAGTCCAGCCCGTAACCGAACACGAAGCCCAGCCCCAGGCCGGTCACCAGTTCGATCACCATCCGCCAGGCAAGGTTTGCCTGTTCGTACTTTCCCATCGGGCCGGGGCCTTCGGGTTTTGGCGTCAGGGCGGCCAGCTTGGCCTCCAGCGCGCGCAGCCGGTCAGCATCCGCCGCCCTGTCCGCATCGCCCTGGGGTCTTTCGGCCATCTGTCACGCCCCTGACGTCGTTGGGCGCTGTCTAGGGGCAGACGCCCCCCAAGTCAAGCAACTGAGACCTGCCTGCAACGCATTGATCCACATTGCCTTTCTTCGGTGGCGGCAATCTTGCAATCCCGATCGCGCCGCGCCATCATTCAACCGCCCGGTTGACCATCGCCCTCCGCAGAAAGCCCCGCCATGACCCCGCCCACCCCGCCGGACCGGCTGGATCTGATCTTTGCGGCCCTGTCGGACCCGACGCGGCGTCGGGTGTTGTCGATGCTGCTGGAGGATGACATGGCGGTCAGCGACGTGGCCGATCCGTTCCAGGTCAGCCTTGCGGCGATCTCCAAGCATCTGGCGGTGCTTGCGGCCGCCGGCCTGATCCGGCAGGAGAGGCGCGGCCGGATCACCTGGTGCAAGCTGGACCCGGACGGGATGCGCCAGGCCTCGGTCTGGATGCAGGGGTTCGGGCAGTTCGACCCGGTGGACCTGGACGATTTCGAACGTTTTCTGAACGCCCAGCTGGGGGATGACGATGACCAAGACGCCTGACGTGCTGTGCATCGGCGCGATGCTGTGGGACGTGATCGGCCGCGCGCCGCGCCGCATGGCGCCGGGGGCCGACGTGCCGGGCCGCATCCGGCACCTGCCGGGCGGCGTGGCGCTGAACGTGGCTGTCGCATTGGCGCGGTGGGGCATGACACCGTCGGTCCTGTCCGCCGTGGGCCGCGATTCCGAGGGCGAGGGCCTGATCGCCGAGGCGCAGCGCCTTGGCGTGATGACCGAACACCTGACCCGCGACGCGGGCCTGCCCACCGACTGCTACATGGCGATCGAGGACAGCGAGGGGCTTATCGCCGCCGTGGCCGACGCGTTGAGCCTGGAGCTGGCCGGCGCCGCGATCCTGGCGCCGCTGGACACCCTCCCCGCCTGGATCGGCCCCGTGGTCCTGGACGGCAATCTGACCGAGGAGCTGCTGTCCGCGATTGCCCGCGATCCGCGCCTGATACGCGCCGACCTGCGCGTGGTGCCCGCCAGCCCCGGCAAGGCCGAACGCCTGGAGCCGCTGATCGCCGCGCGGCGCGGCTGCTTCTATCTGAACCGGCTGGAGGCCGAGATCCTGGCCGGGCGCGCCTGCGCCAACGCGGCACTGGCCGCCGAGGCGGTCGTGGCGCGCGGCGCCGCCCGCGTGCTGGTCACCGACGGCCCGAATCCCGCGGCCGAGGCGATCGCCGGAGGCCCCACGCTGACCCATCAGCCCCCCACCGTCACCGTGGAACGCGTGACCGGTGCGGGCGACTGCTTTCTGGCGGCCCATCTGGCCGCCGAACTCAAGGAAATGCCGCGCGACGCGGCGCTGCGGCAGGCCGTCAGGGCCTCGGCCGCGCATGTCTCCGGAAAGGATGTCCCGTGACCCATACTGCCCCCCTCACCTTCGCCCCCGAGGTTCGCGACGCGCTGGATCGCGGCCTGCCCGTGGTGGCGCTGGAATCGACGATCATCACCCATGGCATGCCCTGGCCCCAGAACCTGGAGATGGCCGAGAAGGTCGAGGCCACCATCCGCGAGGGCGGCGCCGTCCCCGCGACCATCGCCGTCATGGGCGGCCAGATCCACATCGGCCTGACGCCTGCGGCCCTGCGCGCCTTGGCCCAGACCCCGCCGGCGGAGGCGATGAAGCTGAGCCGCGCCGACCTGGCCGTCTGCATCGCGAACGGCCGCACGGGGGCCACCACGGTGGCGGCCACCATGATCTGCGCGCAGCTGGCGGGCATCAAGGTCTTTGCCACCGGCGGCATCGGCGGCGTCCATCGCGGGGCCGAGGACAGCTTCGACATCTCGGCCGACCTGCAGGAGCTGGCGCAGACCGCCGTGACGGTCGTGGCCGCGGGCGCCAAGGCGATCCTGGACCTGCCCAAGACCTGGGAGGTGCTGGAGACCCTGGGCGTGCCGGTCATCGCCTATGGCCAGGACGAGCTGCCGGCCTTCTGGTCGCGCGCCTCGGGCATCCGCGCGCCGCTGCGCATGGACAGCCCCGAGGAGATCGCCGCCGCCGCCGCAATGCGCGCGGCCCTGGGCCTCAAGGGCGGCCAGCTGGTCGCGAACCCGATCCCGGTCGAGGCCGAGATCCCGCAGGACCAGATCATGCCCGTGATCGAACAGGCCCTGTCCGAGGCCGCGGCCCAGGGCATCGCCGCCAAGGCCGTGACGCCCTTCCTGTTGTCGCGCGTCTTCGAACTGACCCAAGGTCGCTCGCTGGAGAGCAACATCGAACTGGTGCTGAACAACGCGCGGCTGGCCGCGCGCATCGCCGCCGCGATGGCCTAAACCACGCGCTGTGCCGGGAACAGGGCCGCCAGATCGAAGCTGTCGGCCCTGTTCAGCTTGTCCGCATGGTCGGACAGGAAGGTGTCGGCGGCCTGCTGGCCCGCTGCCTTCATCGCCGCCATAAGGCCCGGGCGCGGCATCAGCTTGGACCGCGCCGACAGGTCGGTCATCAGCTTGTCGTCGTCGATCAGGTGGATCAGCACGTTCTTCATCGCGTCGCCGTCCATCTTGCCCTGGGCGAATAGGCGCTTGACGAAATTGATGGCGCGCAGCTGGTTCATCAGGCTGCTCTTGAAGCTGACCTCGTTCACGCGGTCCGATATTTCCACCGGCGTGCGGGGCAGCACCTCGCGCATAAGCGGGTTGATCGCCACGATCAGGATGTCGCGCGGCAGGCTGGCGCGATACAGCGGGAACAGCGCCGGGTTGCCCGCATAGCCGCCATCCCAATAGGCCTCGATCCGCCCGGTGTCGCTGTCGTGGATCTCGACCGCGCGGAACAGCGTCGGCAGGCAGGCCGAGGCCATCACCGCATCGACCGTCGCCTGGCCACCGGTGAAGACCTTGATGCGACCCGTGCGGACGTTCGTGGCGGCGACATACAGGTCCGGCCCCCGATCACAGGTGAAATCCGCCCAAGGCAGGTCGCGCAGCAGCGATTCCAGCGGGTTGACGTAGAACGGGCCGTAATCATAGGGGCTGAACAGCCGCGTCAGGTTGTCCATCCAGGCGGCCGGGGACACCATCTCGGTCCAGCGCTGCATGCCGCGGGACATGGGCATCACCGACTGCGTCCAGCGCACCACGCGGTTGTCGCTTTTCGATCCGACCTGCATCCACAGCGCATCCAGGTTCTCGCGCGCGGCACGCCGCCCGGCCAGGCCCTTGCCCGCCGCCAGCCCCGCCTTGAGCGCAGCGCCATTCAGCGCCCCGGCCGAAGTGCCGCTGATCGCCGCGAATTCCAGCCACTCCTCCTCCAGCAGGCGGTCAAGGACGCCCCAGGTAAAGGCCCCATGCGCGCCGCCGCCCTGCAGGGCCAGATTGATGCGTTTGATCTCCATGGCCCGCCCCTTGTTCATGATGCAGTCGCAGCATCATACAAAGGTCCGATATCATGGCAAGTTCCGCGCCGATGCCGCGCTGCGGCATCACGCCCAGCCTTCGGGCCCCTGCGCCATCGCGGTCCCATAGCGCGCGCCATGCGCCCACCCGGCGGGCAGGATCGCGTCGATCCGGGCCAGCTGATCGGCGCTCAGCGACAGGCCCGCGCCGCGGGCGATCTGACGCCAATGCTCCAGGCTGCGCGATCCGGGCAGCGCGATGACATGCGGCGCGCGCGACAGCACCCATGCGATCGCCACGGCCGCCGGGCTTTCGCCCTGATCGCGCGACCAGTCCGCAAAGGCCCGCAACCGCGGCAGGTTGCGCGCCCAGGTATCGGTCTGAAACCGCGGCATGCCGGCGCGCAGATCGCCCGGCGCAAAGCCCGCCGGGTCCGGCGGCACATCGGCAAAGACCCCCCGCCCGACCGGAGAGAACGCGACCAGTGCCGCCCCGTGACGCGCGCAGGCATCGACCATGCCCAGTTCGACCTGGCGCGACCACAGCGAATATTCCGACTGCACGGCGGCCACCGGACCGACGGCGCAGGCGCGTTCCAGCGTGGACGGCGCCACCTCGGACAGGCCGATAGCGCCGATCTTGCCCTCGTCGCGCAGGCGCAGCAGGGCTTCCATCGCCTCCTCGACCGGGCGGGCGGCCTCGCGGCGGTGCAGATAGTAGAGGTCGATCCGCTCGACCCCCATGCGGTGCAGCGACCGCTCCAGTGCGGCGCGCAGATAGGCGGGCGAATTGTCGAAGGGATGATCCGGATTGCGGGTGATGCCCGCCTTGCTGGCGATCGTCACGCGGCCCCGGTGGCGCGCCAGGACCGGGGCCAGCATCTCCTCGGCCCCGCCCGCGCCATAGACGTCGGACGTGTCGATATGGTCGATCCCCATGTCGATGCAGGCGTCGATCACCCGCTGGCTCTCCGCCGCATCCGCCGCGCCATAGGTGCCCTGAAAGTTCATCGTCCCCAAGGCCACGGCCCCGACCCGGGGACCGCCCTGCCCAAGCTGGCGCCGCGGGATCACTCGGCGTTGGCCTCGGCGCGACTTTTCCCGGCCACGTCCAGGGCCAAGGTCGCGGCCATGAAGCGGTCCAGGTCGCCGTCCAGCACGCCCTGGGTGTCGCTGGTTTCCTCGCTGGTGCGCAGGTCCTTGACCATCTGATAGGGGTGCAGGACATAGCTGCGGATCTGGTTGCCCCAGCCCGCATCGCCCTTGGCGGCATGCTGGGCGTTCACCTCCGCGTTGCGGCGGTCCAGCTCCATCTGGTACAGGCGCGCCTTCAGCGCGGCCATGGCGTTGGCGCGGTTCTGGTGCTGGGATTTTTCCGACGACGTGACGACGATGTTGGTGGGCAGGTGGGTGATCCGCACGGCGGAATCCGTGGTGTTCACGTGCTGACCGCCGGCACCCGACGACCGATAGGTGTCGATGCGGATGTCGCGGTCGGGAATGTCGATCTCGATATTGTCGTCGACCACCGGATAGACCCAGACGCTGCTGAACGAGGTGTGCCGCCGCGCCGCGCTGTCATAGGGGCTGATGCGCACCAGCCGGTGCACGCCTGATTCCGATTTCAGCCAGCCATAGGCGTTGTGCCCGCTGACCTTGTAGGCGGCGCTGCGGATGCCGGTCTCCTCGCCCTGCGTCTCGGACAGCAGCTCGACCTCGTATCCCTTCTTCTCGGCCCAACGCACGTACATGCGCGCCAGCATCGACGCCCAGTCGCAGCTTTCCGTGCCGCCCGCGCCCGCGTTGATCTCCAGGAAGGTGTCGTTGCCGTCGGCCTCGCCGTTCAGAAGCGCCTCCAGTTCCTTCTGGGCGGCCATCTTGGCCAGCGCCTTGAGGTTGCCCTCGGCCTCGGACACCAGTTCGGCGTCGCCCTCCTCCTCGGCCAGCTCGATCATCTCGGCATTGGCCGACAGGTCGCCCTCGATCCGGCGATAGGTCTCGATGGCGTCCGACAGCGACTGCCGCTCGCGCATCAGCTTCTGCGCGCGGGCCGGGTCCGACCACAGGTCGCCATCCTCGATCATGGCGTTCATCTCTTCCAGGCGATGCGGCGCGGTGGTCCAGTCCAGGCGCTGGCCCAGCAGGGTCAGGGAACGGCGGATGGCCTCGATGGTGGACTGCGTCTCGGCGCGCATGGGCGGATTCCTTCGGTCAGGCGTCAGGTCCGGGGTGATACCGCGAAGGCCGCCCTTGGGCAAGACCGGCACGCCTTACGCCACGCGCGCTGCGCCATGCGCCCGCCGGTCCCGCTCCGGACGCCCCCGGACGCCCCATCGTCACCGCGGTGGGCGGGGGGTGCGGGGGGCGGCAGGCCCCCCGCCCGTCGCGGGACGCAAACGGGCGCGCGGCCTCAGTACAGCCCGCCCGACGACATGGTGCCGAAATCGGTCCGTCCCGGAATGACCCGCCTCTCGCCGGTCGAGGTCGTGATCGCCTGCCCCCCACCGCTGGCCCCGGCCTCCCAGGGCAGGATCACCACCTCGTCGCCAAAGCCCGACACGACATAGGGCGTCAGCCAGTCGGGATCGGTGCCGTCACGGAAATACTCGGCGATGACGTTCGGACCGGTGGCGTCGTCCGGCAGGCGCTGGCCGGTGATGCGGTCGATCTTGACCCAATAGCCGCCCGGCGGGACGGTGAACTCCGTCCCGCCATACTCGGCCACGGCCTCGCGCATGAACGCGTTGAAAACCGGAACGCACAGCGTCCCCCCATAAGCCCGTTCACCCAACGAACGCGGCTGGTCATAGCCCAGATAGCAGCCCGCCACGATGTTGCTGGAATAGCCGATGAACCATACGTCCTTGGCATCGTTGGTCGTGCCGGTCTTGCCCGCGATCGGCACGGGCAGATCGACGCCCGACCCCGAACCGCGCTCGACCGCGCCCTCCAGCATCGAGGTCAGCTGATAGGCCGTGACCGCGTCCATCACGCGTTCGCGGTTGGTGTCGATCACCGGCGCCTGCCCGGCGGGCATGGCCTGCATTGCGCAGGTCTCGCAGACGCGCTGGTCGTGGCGATAGACGGTGCGCCCGCGGCGGTCCTGCACGCGGTCGACCAGCGTGGGCTCGACCCGCTCGCCGCCATTGGCGAACATCGCATAGGCGGCGACCATCTTGAACAGCGTCGTCTCCTGCGCGCCCAGGGCGTTGGCCAGGAACGGCGCCAGCGTGTCATAGACGCCGAAATCCTCGGCATACTTGGCGACCCGATCCATGCCGATGTCGTCCGCGATGCGGATGGTCATCAGGTTGCGCGACTGCTCGATCCCCGTCCGCAGCGGCGTCGGCCCGTAATGGCGCCCCGACGAGTTCTGCGGTTCCCACAGCCCCTGGGGCGTGTTGATGCGGATCGGCTCGTCCACGACGATGGTCGCGGGGGTATAGTTGTTGTCCAGCGCAGCGGCATAGACGAAGGGCTTGAAGGACGACCCCGGCTGGCGCTGCGCCTGCGTGGCGCGGTTGAAGACGCTGCTTTCGTACGAGAACCCGCCCTGCATCGCCAGGACGCGGCCGGTATTGACGTCCATCGCCATGAAACCGCCCTGCACCTCGGGCACCTGGCGCAGGCTCCAGCGGTTGAAATCGGCACCATCCATCATGGCGCGGACCAGGACCACGTCGCCCACCCGCACCAGATCGCCCGCCACCTGCGCGCGCGAACCCAGCGTGCGCGTCTCGCGGTCCAGGGGCCGGGCCCATTGCACGTCGGATGCGGGGATCCAGTGACCGTCGGCGTCCTCCTCGATCCCCTCGATGCCGATGCGGGCGTCGGAGGCACCGACCTCCAGCACCACGGCCGGGTGCCAGCCCGGAATGTCGCGCGGCAGGCGCAGGTCCCACAGCGCGCCGCGCCAGCTGGCCTCGTCGGTCAGCAGTCCGGCCTCGATCACCTCTCCGGTGCCGCGCCAGACGCCGCGGTTGCGGTCGTAATCCTCCAGCGCGGTCTGCAACGCGCTTGCCGCCTCCGACTGCAGGTCGGGATCGACGGTCGCCCGGATGGTCAGCCCCCCGCCAAAGAACTCCTCCTGGCCGAACTCCAGGCTCAGCTGACGGCGGATCTCGTCGGTGAAATAGTCGCGCGGCGGCAGCGCCCGGCGGAACGACGGATAGTCCCCGTTCTGCACCGACCGCAGCGGCAGCTTGGCCTCGGCCTCATAGGTGCCCTCGTCGATGAAGCCGTTCTGCCACATCTCGCGCAGGACATAGTTGCGCCGTTCGGTCACGCGCTCCTTGGCGGTCACGGGGTGATAGCGGCCGGGCGCCTGCGGCATGGCGGCCAGCATCGCGGCCTCGTGCGGGGCCAGTTCGGACAGCGACTTGTTGAAATAGGTCTGGGCCGCGGCGGCCACGCCGAAGCTGTTCTGACCCAGGAAGATCTCGTTCAGGTACAGCTCCAGGATCTGGTCCTTGGACAGGCTGCGTTCCAGCCGCGCGGCCAGGATCAGCTCCTTGACCTTGCGTTCCACGCTGCGGTCGCTGGACAGAAGGAAGTTCTTCATCACCTGCTGGGTGATCGTGGACGCGCCGCGCACGCTGGACCCACCCGAGACCGCGGCCTCGAAGGCGGCGGACAGGATGCCGCGCAGGTCATAGCCCGGATGGCTGTAGAAGTTCTTGTCCTCGGCGCTGACGAAGGCCTGCTTGATCAGGTCGGGCACCTCGTCGATGGGCACGAAGATGCGGCGCTCCTCGGCGAACTCGTCGATCAGCTGGCCTTCGGCGGAATAGATGCGGCTGATGGTCTTGGGCGAATACTGGGCCAGCGTCTCGTGGCTGGGCAGGTCGCGCGAATAGATCCAGAAGATGCCGCCGACGGTCAGGGCCGCAAAGAACACCCCGGTGACCACCCAGGAAAAGATCGCACCGAAGAAAGACAGGATGGGTCGCAGCACGGGGTCAGCCTTTGTCGGGGTTTCGCCGCGTCTATAGCGGCCACGGGTCCCCCGGTCAAAGCAACACTGGGTGTGTCAGTGACGAAGCAGCCCCGCGCGCGCCTGTTCGTCGCGCCACCACCCGGTCGTGGCCTCGGCCACGGCCTCGACCATGCGGGCGCGCCATTCGGGGTCGGTCAGGTTCGCGAGGTCCGTCTGGTCCGAGATGAACCCCAGCTCCAGCAGGACCGACGCGATGTCGGGCGATTTCAGCACCGAGAACGCCGCCCCCTGCACCGGCCGCCCGTGCAGCCCGATCCCCCGCAGCGCCATGCGCGAGGTCAGCAGCCGCGCGAAGGCTTCGGACCGGGGCTGGGTGTCGGTGCGCGCGAAATCCATCAGCACCGTGGCCAGCGCGTCGTCCTGGCCGCGCAGGTCCATCCCCGCCAGCAGGTCGTCGCGCTGATGGCGCATCGTCAGCTGCTGGCCCGCCCGCGTGTCGGACGAACTGTTCCAGACATAGACCGTGGCCCCCGCCGCCTGCCCCTGCGGCAGCGCATCGGCATGCAGCGACAGCAGCAGGTGGGACCCCGACTGCCGCGCCGCTGTCATCCGGTCCTCCAGCTTGACATAGACGTCGCTGTCGCGGGTCATCGTGACCGTCACGCCCCGCGCCTGCAGGGCGGTGCGCAGCTCCTGCGCGAATGTCAGGACCAGCGCGGCCTCGGTATCGGGGCCCGCCTGCGCGCCGGGGTCAAAGCCGCCGTGACCGGGGTCCAGCGTCACCGCCAGACCCGTCGCGGTGGCGGGCGGCGGCAGGTCCGCCGGATCGGGCAGGTTGCGCAGCGCCGCCGCGGCCGACGGGCGCGGCGCGAAATCCTCGGGCGCGACGGGGTTCAGGGCGATGCGCAGCTGCGCCTCGGCCCCCTGGGTGCGCATCCCGGCCTCGGCCACGCGGAACGGCCCCGGCAGTTCGATCACCATCCGCGACCAGCCGCGCCGAAAGCTGCCCCACCGGATCGCAGGCGCCAGGTCCTGTCCGAACAGGTCGGCAGGGCTGCGGCCGCTCAGGTCGACGCCCTGCAGATCGACGACCAGGCGCGCGGGATCGCCGACCAGGAATGTCCGCCACGGCACCGGGCGGTCCAGCGCCAGCGACAGCTCCAGCGGCTGAGGGCCAAAGGCGCGGTGCCACCAGCCTTGCGGCGCCTGCGTCAGGGACGACCCGCCCAGGATCAGCCGTGCCGGTTCCTGGGCCTGGACCGGCCCCGCCAGCAGCAGCAGGATCAGCAGCAGAAGCCTCATCTGGCCGCCATGAAGGCCGTCAGGCGGGCCAGGCCCTCGGCGATGTCCGCCGTCGCGCGGGCATAGGAAAAGCGCAGCGTGCGCGCGCCGCGGTCGGGGTCGAAATCCAGCCCCGGCGTGACCGCGACGCCCGCCTTGTCCAGGATCTCGGCCGCGAAAGCCACGGAATCGTCGGTCAGGTGCGACACGTCGGCATAGATGTAGAACGCGCCCTCGGGCGGGGCGATGCGGTCAAAGCCCGCGCGCGGCAGCCCCTCCAGCATCAGGCGGCGGTTCTCGGCATAGACGGCGCGGTTGGCCTCGGCCTCGGGGATGCAGTCCAGCGCGGCCAGGGCCGCGACCTGGCTGGCATGGGGCGGACAGATGAACAGGTTCTGGGCCAGACGCTCGACCGTGCGCACCATATCGGGCGGCACGACCATCCATCCGACCCGCCACCCCGTCATGGAAAAGTATTTGCTGAAGGAGTTTACGACCAGAACCTCATCCGTCACCTCAAGCGCGGAATGGCAACGGTCGGCATAGGACAGCCCGTGATAGATCTCGTCCGATATCACTGCCATGCCCCGCGCGGCAGCGGCCTGGGTCAGGCCCGCCAGCTCCGGCACGGTCAGCACCGTCCCCGACGGATTGCCCGGAGAGGCCAGGATAAGCCCCTGCACGTCGTCGGGCAGATCCTGTGGTCGGGGCTGATAGCGGTCCTCGGGGCGGGTCGGGATGCCGACCGGGGTCAGCGACATCGCGCGCAGGATCTGACGATAGCTGGGATAGCCCGGATAGCCCATCGCCACCCTGTCGCCCGCATCGAACAGCGCCGAAAAGGCCAGGATGAAGGCCCCGCTGCTGCCGGGCGTGACCACCACCCGCGCGGGGTCCAGATCGACCCCGTACCAGCGGCCGTACAGGTCCGCGATCCCCTGCCGCAGCGCCGGCAGGCCCAGGGCCACGGTATAGCCCAAAGGCTGTTCCAGCGCCTGCGCCAGCGCCTGTCGCGCGCCCAGAGGTGCGGGGGTGCCGGGCTGGCCGACCTCCATGTGGATGACATGGCGACCTGCCGCCTCGGCCCGGGCGGCCGCCTCCATCACGTCCATCACGATGAACGGGTCAACCTGTCCGCGCAGGGAGTGTCGCATTCGCTCGGCCTCATTTTTGCCCTGTGATAGCGCGGGACGGCGGCACGCTCCAGCCTTTAGGCAGGAGCGTGCCGTCACGCAGCCGTGTCGGCGGCGTTCTTGCCATCGCGGACGCGGCGGTCCAAGCTGTCGCCCACATCAGACCAAGGGATGCCCCATGACACGCCTGACCGCCGCCTTTTTCCTGGGGACCAGCCTGGCCCTGTCCGCGCCCGCGATGGCCTTCGACATCTCGGCCATGACCGACGATGAAAAGGCCGCCTTCGGCGAGGCGGTGCGCGACTATCTGATGGAGAACCCGCAGGTGCTGATCGAATCGATCAACGTGCTGGAGAACCGCCAGGCCCAGGATGCGGCGCAGACCGACCTGCAGCTGGTCGAAGCCAACAGCGACGCGCTGTTCGACGATGGGCACAGCTGGGTGGGCGGCAACCCGGACGGCGACCTGACCATGGTCGAGTTCATCGACTATCGCTGTGGCGTCTGCCGCCAGTTCAACGCCGAGGTCCATGACGCGGTCGAGGAAGATGGCAACATCCGTTTGATCCTGAAAGAATTTCCGATTCTTGGAGAGGAAAGTGTGCTGTCCAGCCGCTTTGCCATCTCGGTCCATCAGATCGCCGGGGACGAGGCCTATGAAAAGGCCCATGACGCGCTGATGGCCCTGCGCGCGCCTGCGACGGATGAATCGCTGCGCGGCATAGCCGAAGAGATCGGCGTCGATGCCGACGCGATCATGGCGCATATGGACACGGATGCGGTGAACACGGTCCTGCAGAAGAACCACGAGCTGGGCCAGACGATGGCGATCCAGGGGACGCCGACCTTCGTGATCGGCGACCAGATGCTGCGCGGCGTTCCGCGGGCGGGCGTGGCCCAGACCATCGCCCAGATCCGCGAAAGCATGTGATCAGTCGGCGCTGCTGCGCGAATAGACATCCTCGTAGCGGATGATGTCGTCCTCGGCCAGATAGCTGCCGGTCTGCACCTCGATCAGGACCATCGGCACCTTGCCGGGGTTCTCCATCCGGTGGACGGCGCCAAGGGGCACATAGATCGACTGGTTCTCGGTCACCAGGGTCACGCTGTCGTCGACGGTGACCCGCGCGGTGCCCGACACCACGATCCAGTGTTCCGACCGGTGGACATGGCTTTGCAACGATAGGGCCGCACCGGGTTTCACCACGATGCGCTTGACCTGAAAGCGGTCGGCCAGGGCCAGCGTCTCGAACCAGCCCCAGGGGCGGTGGTCGCGGGGGAACGCCTCGGCCTGCTTGGCGCGCTTGGCCTTCAGCGCGGACACGGCCAGCCGCACGTCCTGCGCCCGGCCCCGGTCGGCGACCAGCACCGCGTCCGAGGTCGCCACCACCATGACGTCGCGCAGCCCGATGCCCACGACCTTGAGATCGTCGCTGTCCGACCGCAGCAGCACGTCCTGACAGTCGATCGCGGTGGAATTGCCGTCGGTGACCACGCCGTGATCCGACGGCGCATGGTCCAGCGCCTCGCGCCAGACCGCGTCCCAGCCGCCCAGGTCCGACCAGCGACCCGAAAACCGCACCACGGTCAGGTTGTCGGCCTTTTCCATCACGGCATAGTCGATCGACTGATCCTCGACCCCGGCCCAGGGCGCCTTGGCCAGCCGCAAGAAACCCAGGTCCAGATGCGCCTGGTCCAGCGCCTGCTGGACCGGCTCCAGATAGGCGGGGGCGTGGGCGCGGAACGCCTCGATCATGGCGCGGGCGCTGAACAGGAAGATGCCCGCGTTCCACAGATAGTTGCCCGCCGCCAGCATCTGGCCCGCCCGATCGGCGTCAGGCTTCTCGACAAACCGCGCCAGGGGCTGCGGCCCCTCTCCGGCACCGGCCAGTTCCAGATAACCGTAACCCGTCTCCGGGCGGTCGGGGGTGATGCCGAAGGTCACGATGCGCCCCTGCGCCGCGGCCTGGGCGCCCTGGGCCACGGTCGCGGCAAAGGCCGCGGCATCGGGGATCACGTGATCGGACGGCGCGACCAGCACCAGCCCGTCGAGATCATCCGCCGCCACCATCAGCGCCGCCGCCAGGATCGCCGGCGCCGTGTTGCGGCCCGCGGGTTCGATCACGATGCGGCCCGGCGCGATGCCCGCCTGCTCCAGCTGTTCGGCAACGATGAAGCGGAAGTCGGAATTGGTCATCACCACCGGCGCCGCGAATCCTGCGCCCGACAGCCGCCGGGCCGAGGCCTGGAACAGCGTCTCGTCCCCGGTCAGGGCGGCGAACTGCTTGGGAAAGCTCTTGCGCGACACGGGCCACAGCCGCGTGCCCGAACCGCCCGCCATCAGCACCGGTGTAATCATCGTCATCGCAAACCCCTTGGGCGAACCCCGCCCTGTCATCATTCCTGCCGGTTGCAGCCGGTCGTTCCCGCAGTCAAGGGCCAAGCGCCGTCAGCGTCAAGTCACGCCCTGAAATCGCCGTGAAAAAGACCCCCGTGCACGGGGCCGCGCACGGGGGTCAGTCGTCGCGCGTCTGTGCGCGCTTGCTGCTGCGACGGGCCGGGCCTGTCGGTGGGGAAACGACGCGGGGGGCCGCCTTATTCCCCACCCATGCTCAGCTGCAGCCGCTGGTGCCGCCGCAGGTGTTGCATTTCATGCAGGTGCCGTTGCGCACCAGTGTGTAGTTGCCGCATTCGCCGCAGGGATCGCCTTCGTATCCCTGCATCCGGGCCTTGGCGCGCAGGTCCAGCCCCGTGGCCATGCCCGTCGTGACCGCTGTCACCGATACGCCGGCCTGCAGCGCCATCAGGTCCTGCGGCATCCGCTTGCGCAGATAGCCTGCGCTGCTGATCTGCTTCAGCATCGTCAGCGACTTCAGCTCGGACGGCTGGCTGGGGCGCCCCTCGTCCTCGCCGCCGCCCATCTCGTCGAAACGCGCGCCCTCGGGGGCGACATGGGCCAGGTCGGTGCGGTCCAGATAGCTGACGGCCAGCTCGCGGAACACATAGTCCAGGATCGAGGTCGCGTTCTTGATGCTGTCGTTGCCCTGCACCATGCCCGCCGGCTCGAACCGGGTGAAGGTGAAGGCGTCCACGAACTCCTCCAGCGGCACGCCGTATTGCAGGCCCACCGACACGGCGATCGCAAAGTTGTTCATCATCGCCCGGAAGCCCGCGCCTTCCTTGTGCATGTCAATGAAGATCTCGCCCAGCTTGCCGTCGTCATATTCGCCGGTGCGCAGATAGACCTTGTGACCGCCGACGATGGCCTTTTGGGTGTACCCCTTGCGGCGCTGCGGCAGCTTCTCGCGGTTCGACCGAACGATCTCCTTGACGATGACGCGCTCGACGATCTTCTCGGCCAGGACGCGGGCCTTGTCGTGGGTGGACCCGTGGGCCAGGATCTCCTCGGCCTCGTCGTCATCCTCGATCAGGGCGCTGGCCAGCGGCTGGCTCAGCTTGGAGCCGTCGCGATAGAGGGCGTTGGCCTTGATCCCCAGGCTGTGCGACAGCTCGTACGCCGCTAGAGTGTCCGCGATGGTCGCGCTGGAGGGCATGTTGATCGTCTTGCTGATCGCCCCGGAAATGAAGCTTTGCGCCGCGGCCATCATGTTGATGTGGCTTTCCACCGACAGATAGCGCGTGCCGGTCTTGCCGCAGGGATTGGCACAGTCGAACACCGGCAGATGCTCGGCCCGCAGATGCGGCGCGCCTTCCAACGTCATCGTCCCGCAGACATGGTCGTTGGCCGCGTCGATCTGCGCCCGGCTGAAGCCCAGATGGCGCAGCAGGTCGAAGCTGGGGTCCGACAGCTTGTCCGCAGGGATGCCCAGGGTGCCGCGGCAAAAATCCTCTCCCAGCGTCCACTGGTTGAAGACGAAGCGGATGTCGAAGGCCGACGGCAGGGCCGCCTCGACCTTGGCGATCTCGGCCGCGCCGAAGCCGTGACCGGCCAGCGATGCATGGTTGATGGCGGGGCAGTTGCCCAAGGTGGCGTGGCCCACCGCGTGGCCCACGATCTCCTCGATCTGCGCGGGCGCATAGCCCAGCTTCTCCAGCGCCGCCGGGACCGACTGGTTGATGATCTTGAAATAGCCGCCGCCCGCCAGCTTCTTGAACTTGACCAGGGCAAAGTCCGGCTCGATCCCGGTCGTGTCGCAATCCATCACCAGGCCGATCGTGCCGGTGGGCGCGATGACGGTGGTCTGGGCGTTGCGGAAGCCGTGCGCCTGGCCCAGGGCCAGCGCCTCGTCCCAGGCCGCGCGGGCCAGCTCGACCAGGCCGGCATCCGGGCAGTTCGCGGCGTCCAGCGCCACGGGCGCGACGTTCACGCCATCGCACGCCGTGCCATGCGCCGCGGCGCGGTGGTTGCGGATCACGCGCAGCATGTGGTCGGCGTTGCGGGCATGACCCGGGAACGCGCCCAGTTCCGCCGCCATCCGCGCGCTGGTCGCATAGGCCGTGCCGGTCATGATCGCCGACAGCGCCCCGCAGATCGCGCGGCCCTGGTCGCTGTCATAGCCCAGGCCCATGTTCATCAGCAGACCGCCGATATTGGCATAGCCCAGCCCCAACGTGCGGAAGTCATAGCTGCGCTGCGCGATCTCGCGCGAGGGGAACTGCGCCATCAGCACGCTGATCTCCAGCGTGACGGTCCACAGCCGGCTGGCATGGACATAGGCGTCGGCGTCGAACCGGCCGTCGGTCCAGAAGGTCAGCAGGTTCATGGACGCCAGGTTGCAGGCGGTGTCGTCCAGGAACATGTATTCGCTGCACGGGTTCGACCCGCGGATCGGCCCGTCCTCGGGGCAGGTGTGCCAGGCGTTGACCGTGTCGTGGAACTGGATGCCCGGATCGGCGCAGGCCCAGGCCGCGTGGCCGATCTGGTCCCACAGGTCGCGCGCAGACACGGTCTTGGCGACCGTGCCGTCGGTGCGGCGGATCAGCTCCCACGGCGCATCCTCGCGCACCGCGCGCAGGAAGGCATCCGTCACCCGGACCGAGTTGTTCGAGTTCTGGCCCGACACCGACACATAAGCCTCGGAATCCCAGTCCGTGTCATAGGTCGGGAACTCGATGCTGTCGAAGCCTTGGCGCGCGTATTGCAGCACACGGTTCACATAGGTCTCGGGGATCATCGCGCGCTTGGCGCTGCGGATCGCGGCCTTCAAGGCGTCGTTGCGGGCCGGATCGACCTCTCCGCCGCCGGTGCGGATCGCCGCGAAGATGCCGTTCAGCTCACGCTCGTGCAGCTTGGAGCCGGCAACCAGGGACGCGACCTTCTGCTCCTCGATCACCTTCCAGTTCACGAAGGCCTCGATGTCGGGATGGTCCATGTCGCAGATGACCATCTTGGCCGCGCGGCGCGTCGTGCCGCCCGACTTGATTGCACCCGCGGCCCTGTCGCCGATCTTCAGGAACCCCATCAGGCCCGACGACTTGCCGCCGCCGGACAGCTTTTCACCCTCGCCGCGCAGCGACGAGAAGTTGGTGCCGGTGCCCGACCCGTACTTGAACAGGCGCGCCTCGCGGACCCACAGGTCCATGATGCCGCCCTCGTTCACCAGATCGTCACTGACCGACTGGATGAAGCAGGCATGCGGCTGGGGATGCTCATAGGCGCTGGTCGATGCGGTCAGCGTGGCCGTCTTGTGATCGACATAGAAATGCCCCTGCCCCGGCCCGTCGATGCCATAGGCCCAATGCAGGCCGGTGTTGAACCATTGCGGGCTGTTGGGCGCACCCATCTGGCGGGCCAGCATGTGGCGCATCTCGTCCAGATAGGCGCGGGCATCGGCCTCGGTGGTGAAATAGCCGCCCTTCCAGCCCCAATAGGTCCAGGCCCCCGCCAGGCGGTCAAAGACCTGCGCGGCGCTGGTCTCTCCGCCGAACCGGGCATCCTCGGGCAGATCGGCCATTGCGGCATGGTCGGGAACGTGGCGCCACAGGAATTCGGGCACGCCCTTTTCGCGGACGGGCTTCAGCCGCGCGGGAACGCCGGCGCGGCGAAAGTATTTCTGGGCGATGACGTCGCTTGCGACCTGGCTCCAGCCCTCGGGGATCTCGACCGCGTCGTTGCGAAAGACCACTGTGCCGTCCGGATTGCGGATCTCGCTGAGGGTAGTTGTGAACGCGATGCCGCCATAGGCCCCGCCGGTTTCCGTGGTAAAGCGCCGCTCGATCTTCATCCTGCTTGTCCTTCCGGTCCCCTGCGCGCAGCCGCGATCCGCCCGTGCAGGGCGCGTCCGCCCAAGGGACGGCCGTCAGATCAGGACTGCTGCGACGTTCCTGTGGTCGCCCCCGATAGGACCACCACATCTTGTGCCACACTGGCGATTGCCCACAAACTGCCGCCGCTGAGACGCTGTTTCAACCGAATTTTTTAGCGATCGGCCTCGCGAAGGCCGTTGACAGACCGCCCCATGGCTGCGTGCAAGATTCGCGCACAGAGACATGCAGGAACAGGCGGTGCACGCGGCATACGGCGTCAAAAATCACGTCCGAACAGTCCCTTGCCGCCCGCATTCCACGACTTGTCCACAGGCTTATCCGCAATTCATCCCCCGGTTGCGCACAGCCGATGCAGATCTGCCACGCTTGGCAGAAATCAGCGCATGGGCGTCAGGACACCATCATCCGTCACGACCAGGTCCAGCGGCTGGTCCGTCGGCTCGGCCGGGATCAGGTCCAGCTGCTGGCAGGCATAGGCCAGCCCGATCGCCGTCACCGGTCCAGATTTACGCAATGATTCCAACGTTCTGTCATAGAAACCGCCGCCATAGCCAAGGCGGTTTCCCTGCCGGTCGAACCCCGCCAGCGGAACGATCAGCACGCGGGGCGTCAGCACCTCGGCCGAATCGGCCGGGTGCGCCGTGCCGAAGGGTCCGGGCACCAGCGCCTCGTCGCGCCAGCGGCGAAAGACCAGCGGGCGCGCCTTGCCGGTCACCACCGGCAGCACCAGCGGCCCGTCATGCGCGGCCATCGCGGCGCGGGGATCGGCCTCGTCGCGCATGGGCCAGTATCCGGCCAGAACCGTGCCCTCGTGTGGTGCCAGCGTCGCGATCAGGTTGCGCGACAGTGCCTGCCCGTCGCCGCCCGCCGCACGGGCCGCCAGCGCCTGCGCGCGCAGCCGGGCCTTGTCCGCGGTCACAGCAGCACCGCCGTGGCCAGCCCCAGGAAGGCCAGGAAACCGATGACGTCGGTCATCATGGTCACGAAGGTTCCCGACGCCAGCGCGGGGTCCGCGCCCAGCTTGTTCAGGCCAAGCGGGATCAGGATGCCCGCCAGCGCCGCCACCAGCAGATTGATGATCATCGCCGACCCGATCACCGCCGCCAGACCCGGATCGCGGAACCAGACCCAGGTGATCGCGGCCATGATGACCCCGAAGAACACCCCGTTGGTCAGCCCCACGATGACCTCGCGCCGGACGACGCGCAGGGCGTTGGCCCGGCTCAGGTCGCGCGTCGCAAGGCCGCGCACCGCGACGGTCAGCGTCTGCGTCCCCGCGTTGCCCCCCATCGACGCCACGATCGGCATCAGCACGGCCAAAGCCACCAGCTGGGCGATGGCGTCCTCGAAGAAGGCGATGACGCTGGCGGCGGCCAGGGCGGTGACGATGTTGGTGGCCAGCCACGGCACGCGCTGGCGCACCGTCTGCATCACGCTGTCCGAGATGCTGGATTCGTCGCCCACCCCGGCCAGGCGCAGGATGTCCTCCTCGTGCTCCTCGTCCAGGACCTGCATCGCGTCGTCGATGGTGATGACGCCCACCAGGCGGTCATCGCGGTCCACGACGGGGGCAGAGATCAGGTGATACTGGTTGAAGACATAGGCGACCTCGGCCTCTTCGGCAAAGGCGCTGATGGTGCGAAAGCTGTCCTCGGCCAGTTCGCGCAGCGTGGCGTCGCTGCGCGATGCCAGCAGGCGACCCAGCGTGACATAGCCCACCGGATGGCGGCGGGGATCGACCAGGACGATGTGATAGAACTGTTCGGGCAGCCATTCCTCGGCGCGCAGGAACTGGATGGCACGGGCCACGGTCCAATGCTCGGGCGCGGTGACGACCTCGGACTGCATCAGGCGGCCGGCGGAATATTCTGGATAGGCCAGCGACTGCTGGACCGCCGCGCGGTCGCCCGCATCCAGCGCAGCCAGGATCAGCGCCCGCTCGGCATCGTCCAGGTCCTCGACCAGGTCGACGACGTCGTCGCTGTCCATCTCGCGGACGGCATCGTCCAGGACCGCGCGGGGCAGCTGCTCCAGCACCTCCTCGCGGATGGATTCGTCGATCTCGGACAGGACATCGCCGTCGATGCCGTCGGCATAAAGCGTCAGGAAGGCGCGGCGGTCGCCCGGGGTCAGCCGCTCGATCAGGTCGGCGATGTCGGCCGGGTGCATCGGCTCCAGGGCCGCGTCCAGTGCGGCGCGGTCGCCGGCCTCGACCGCCGCGTCGACGCGGTCCAGCAGATCGTCGGTTTCGGTCGCGCGGTTTTCGTCGGCCATGCTGCCCCCTGCGTTCTTGTCGTGTCAGCCGTTCAGCAGATCCAGCGCCGCGCGGTGCAGCGCCTCGGACGCGGCGGCGATCACCTGACCGCCCTGGGCGGCGGACCCGCCCTGCCAGTCGGTCACGATGCCGCCCGCGGCCTGCACCACCGCCAGCGGACCCGCGATGTCATAGGATTGCAGCCCTGCCTCGATCACCAGATCAACCTGGCCCAAGGCCAGCAGGCCATAGGCATAGCAGTCCAGCCCGTATCGCGTCAGCCGCGCCCGGTCGGCCACGCGGCGAAAGGCCGTGGCCTCGGCCGCCGTGCCGATTTCGGGAAAGGTCGTCAGCAGGGTCGCGCGCTCCAGCGGCGTGCCGCCGCGCACGCGCAGCGCCCGTTCGCCCGCGGCCGAGGTCAGCCGGGCATGGCCAAGCCCGCCCTCGAACCGCTCGCCGACATAGGGCTGGTCGATCAGGCCATAGATGACGTCCCGCCCGTCGGACAGGCCGATCAGCACCCCCCAGCTGGCCGCCCCGCACAGGAACGCGCGCGTGCCGTCGATCGGATCCAGGATCCAGGTCAGCCCGCTGGTGCCGGGGGTCGCGCCATATTCCTCGCCCAGGATGGCGTCATCGGGCCGCTCGCGCGCCAGCACGTCGCGCATCGCGCGTTCGGCATCGCGGTCGGCCTGGGTCACCGGGTCGAAATCGGCCGGCCGCTTGTTGTCGGCCGCCAGATCCGCGTGGCGGAACCACGGCAGGATCGCCCGACGGGCAGCGTCTGCCATCAGATGCGCGGTGCGGGTGATCTGGTCTGCGTCCTGCATGCGGCCCCCTGCGTGTCGTCACGCCGGGTGTAGCCTGTCATGCGCCGGGGGACCAGCGGTCAAAGGGGGCCGTCGTCCGGCGGTCAAGCGGCGCGGGACGGCGGCAGGGTCATCCGCCTTCTGGCGGTCAGGCCTTTCAGGCCGCGTCGGACAGGACGCGGGCCAGCTCGAAGATCTGGCGACGCTGCGCCTCGGGCATGGCGTAATAGGCGCGCACCAGCTGCAGCGCTTCCTTGTCGGCGAAGATGTCGCCTTCGACCACGCCGGGAACCTCGCCCTCGGACAGGCCCTCGAAAAAGAAGCTGACCGGAACGTCGACCGCCCGCGCAATGTCCCACAGACGCGAGGCCGAGACGCGGTTCATGCCGGTCTCGTACTTCTGGATCTGCTGGAACTTGATGCCGACCTTGTCGGCGAGTTGCTGTTGAGTCATGCCAATCATCCAGCGACGATGGCGGATACGCTTACCAACGTGAACATCTACACTATGCTTCATTGCCCCAACCTTTTGCAATCTCAGGATGCTCTAGCCCGGAAAGGCACAATTTTCGAGTGTCAACTTGGTTAATCGGGGCTTTCCTGACCATAAAGACAGGTCCAGGGGTGTCCTTGCGGCCATATCGGCATCGCGTTGACTTGGCCAGCGGGGATGCGAACGTGCAGACAACATCCGAGGGCCACAATACATGTCACAAATGATTCGCGCAGCCTTCATCTCGGCCTTGGGTCAGGACCCGGTGATCCGGGATGTTCCGCCCCCCGTGGCCCGTCCCGATCAGGTGCTTTTGCGCATGGGCGCGGCGGCATTGAATTTTGCCGACCTGCTCAAGGCCAAGGGACAGTACCAGGAACCGGCCGATCCGCCCTTCGTGCCGGGGCTGGAGGGGGCGGGCACCGTCCTCTCAGCGCCTGCCGGATCGGGCCTGGTTGCCGGCACACGCGTGGTCGTTTCGGCACCGGGCACGATGTCGCAGGTGATGGCGGTCGATCCGGGGGCCGTCCAGGCCATTCCGGACGCCATGACGCTGGAGCAGGCGGCGGGCTTTCAGGTGGCTTATGGGACAAGTCACCTGGCCTTGGCCGGGCGCGGCGCGCTGCAGGCGGGACAGACGCTGGTCGTTCTGGGGGCCGCGGGCGGGGTCGGGCTGACCGCGGTGCAGATCGGCGCGGCGATGGGCGCGCGGGTGATCGGCATCGCGCGCGGCGCCGACAAGGTCAATGTGGTCCGCCAGGCGGGCGCATCCGACGTGATCGACAGCGCCACCTGCCCCGATCTGCGCGCGGCGCTGCGCGATCTTGGCAGCGCGGACGTGGTCTATGACCCCGTGGGCGCCGAACCGGGCGAGGCGGCGTTCCGCGCCCTGCGTCCCGGCGGGCGGTTCCTGGTCATCGGTTTTGCCGGCGGCCGCCCCCCGGTGCTGCCGCTGAACCACGCGCTGGTCAAGAACATCGCCATCCACGGCTTCTACTGGGGCGGCTATCGCGGGCTGGACCCGCAGGCGCTGCGGGACAGCATCGACGCGCTGTTCGACCTGTTCCGCGCGGGCCGGCTGGACCCTGTCGCGGGCGCCACCCTGCCCCTGGACGATCTGGCCCAGGGCTACGTCATGCTGAGAGAGCGGCGCAGCATCGGCAAAGTGGTCATCACGCTGTGATCCCGACGCATTTGAGCCAAGCGCGGCATTGAAAAATCCCGCCTTTCCACCGATATTGGACCCAAGCCGGCACTGCGTCGGCATGCCTTCCAAGGGAGACATCGATGGCAGATTACAACACGTACCGTACCGCGCAGGGCGTAGGCCACCGCACGGCGGCGGTCGACCAGGGCCTGCGGGCCTACATGAACAAGGTTTATGGGCTGATGGCGGTCGGCATGGGTGTAACCGCCGCGACCGCCTATGGCACAGCGACCGCCGCCATGACCAACCCGGCCGTGGCCAACACGCTGTACAACTCGCCTCTGCGGTGGGTGATCATGTTCGCGCCGCTGCTGATGGTGTTCGCCTTCGGCGCGGCCCTGAACCGGCTGTCCGTCTCGGCGGCGACCGGGGTCTTCTACGCCTTCGCGGCGCTGATGGGCGTCTCGATCAGCTCGATCTTCCTGGTGTATACCGGGGTGTCGATCGTCCAGACCTTCCTGGTCACGGCCATCGCCTTCGCGGGCCTGTCCCTGTGGGGCTATACTACCAAGAAGGACCTGTCGGGCTGGGGCACGTTCCTGCTGATGGGCCTGATCGGCCTGATCGTCGCGTCGATCGTGAACATCTTCATCGCCTCCTCGGCCATGCAGTTCGCGATCTCGGTCATCGGCGTGCTGATCTTTGCGGGCCTGACCGCTTATGACACGCAGAACATCAAGAACACCTACCTGCAGATGCAGGGGTCGGGTGCGGATTTCCTGGGCAAGTCCGCCATCATGGGCGCGCTGAAGCTGTACCTGGACTTCCTGAACCTGTTTATGTTCCTGCTGTCCTTCATGGGCAACCGCGAATAATCCAACGCACCTGCGACATGAAAAAAGGCCCCCTTTCGGGGGCCTTTTGCTTTTGAATGGCGGGGTCTCAGGCGGCCTTCCGGACCGGCGGCAGGGACGATGCCGCCTCGGCCGCGATCTCGAAGCTGCGCAGCCGGGCCGTGTGATCGTGGATCTGGCCGGTCAGGATCACCTCGTCGGGGCGATAGGTCTCGACCAGACGCGACAGCTGGTCGCGGACGCGCTCGCGGTCGCCCACGGCACTGATGCGCAGCGCACCGTCGACGGCCTGGCGCATCTGCGCGCCGATCTCGGCGTCGATGTCGCGGACCGGGCGCGGCAGCTTGCCGGGCTGGCCGGTCCGCAGGCGCGCGAATGCCAGCTGCATCGTCGTGCGCAGATAGGCGGCCTCTCCGGCGTCGTCGGCGGCAAAGACGTTCGCCGCCAGCACCGCATAGGGCTTCTGCCCCCAGGGCGAGGGTCGGAACCGTTCGCGATAGATGCTCAGCGCCTGTTCCAGCTGTTCGGGCGCGAAGTGGCTGGCAAAGGCATAGGGCAGGCCCAGATGCGCCGCCAGCTGCGCGCCGAACAGGCTGCTGCCCAGGATCCAGACGGGAATGTTCGTCCCCTCTCCGGGCAGCGCGCGGACGGCCGCGCCCGCGCGTTCAGGGCCCAGATAGTCCAGCAGCTCGACCACGTCCTGCGGAAAGCTGTCGGCCATCGGATCCCGGCGCAGGGCGCGGATCACCGCGCCGTCACCCCCGGGCGCGCGGCCCAGGCCCAGGTCGATGCGGTCGGGAAAGGCCGTGGCCAGGGTCCCGAAGGCCTCGGCCACGGTCAGCGGCGCATGGTTGGGCAGCATGATGCCGCCCGCCCCCACGCGGATCGTCCTGGTCGCCTGTGCGACCAGCCCGATCAGGACCGCGGTCGCGGCGCTGGCGATGCCGGGCATGTTGTGATGCTCGGCCAACCAGAAGCGGTGATAGCCCCAGCCCTCGGCATGTTGGGCAAGGTCGATCGTGTTGCGGATGGCGTCCTGCGCCGTGGACCCTTCGGGAACCGGCGACAGGTCGAGAACGGAATAGGGAAGATGCTGTGTCATTCCCCTGATCTAGGCCGCCTGCCCCGCTTTGCAATGACGGGACAGGACATATCAGGCAGTCGTTCAGGCCATCTTGCGCAGATAGGTCCAGGTCGGCACCCGGCCGCCCCGCGCGACGGACCAGCTTTCGGCATCGCCCAGATAGACGAAGCCGCAATTGGTCAGCACCCGGGCCGATCCCGGATTGTCCTGAAACGCCTCGGCGAACAGGGTCCGTGCCCCGTGCGGGTTCGCCGCGACAAGGGCCGCCACGGTCTCGGTCGCGAAGCCGGTGTTCCAGAAGCCCGCGCCGATCCAGAAGCCCAGTTCAGACTGCGACCCCTCCATGCGGGTCAGCGACACGACGCCCAGCAGCTCGGCCAGCTTGTGGTCCGACCCGTCGATGGCCCAGACATCCTCGGACCGATCCGCGGCCAGGGAGCGGGCGACGAAACTTTCGGCGGCGCCGCGGGGCAAGGGATGGGGGATTGCGCGCGTGCCTTCGGCCACGCGTCGGTCGGCGGTGTAATGTTCGATCAGGCCGGCATCAGAGGCCCGCAGCGGTCGCAGCGTGAACCGCTCTGTCGCGATCACGGGCTGGGCCGGGCCGTCGGCCAAGACGGGCGCAAGGTCGTCCAGACGACTCCCCTCGCGCATGGGTGCAGACATCACCATGTTTCCTCCCCAAGAAACCGATCAATAAATGTGACGATAAAACGGTTCGGGGGACCGGCTCTCGCCGATCCCCCCTTAGCATCAGAATATTACGCTAAGGTTACTCGGCTGCTTCCAGCTCGGCGGGGACGATCGAAATGAACGTCCGGCCCTTCAGGCCCTTCTTGAAGCTCACATGGCCGTCGGTCAGCGCGAACAGGGTGTGATCCTTGCCCATGCCGACGTTCACGCCCGGCCACCAGGTGGTGCCGCGCTGACGTGCGATGATGTTGCCCGCGATGGCGGCCTGGCCACCGAACAGCTTGACGCCAAGACGGCGTCCCGCGCTGTCGCGGCCGTTGCGGGAAGAACCGCCTGCTTTCTTATGTGCCATGGGTCGTTCTCCTTAGGCTTCAGCGGCGTCTTTGGCCGGTTTCTTGGTCTTGGCGGGCGCATCGGCGGCCTCGACCTTCGTGCGGGCGCCGACGGCGGTCTTGACGCCGGTCTTGTCCGCACCCTTGTCCAGCACGTCGGTGACGCGCAGCAGCGTCAGCTGCTGGCGGTGACCGCGGGTCCGCTGCGAGCTGTGCTTGCGGCGGCGCTTGACATAGGTGATGACCTTGTCGGCCTTGATCTGCTCGATCACGGTGGCCTGCACGCAGGCACCGGCGACCAGGGGCGCACCCAGGGTCGAGCCGACCATCAGCACATCGTTGAACTGGACCGTATCGCCAGCCGCGGCATTCAGCTTTTCAACGCGCAGGACGTCGCCCGCCTGCACCTTGTACTGCTTGCCGCCAGTTTTCAGAACCGCGAACATCGCTTTCTTCCTTCATCACCGCGTCCTGCGGCCCCGACAATGTCGGCGTTGGGGGGCGAACCCCGCCTTCGGACGGCGCACCCTTGTGCGGGTGTCGTTAAAAACAATCGACCGGCCAAGGGCGGATGCCCTGCCGGTGCGCTGCATTTGCCCGATCCGGGCCTGCCTGTCAAGGCCGGTGCGATGGTGCGGAACCCTGCGGCACCGCGGGGCTTGTACCCTGCCACTGACAGGACCGGACCCCAGCTGATGCAACGCTTCTCCTGCCCGCATTGCGGCACGCGCGCCTATTTCCACAACCTGATCTGTCTGTGCGGAGAGCCACTGGTCTATGCGCCGGTCTTGCGGCGGATGGTGGCGGACGCCGCCCATTGCGCCAACCGCCCGCGCATCGCCTGCAACTGGGCGGCCGAGGTTCCGGGCGGCTTCTGCGCGTCCTGCGCCATGTCGCATGTCGTGCCGGTGATGAACATCGGCGACAACCAGCGCCTGCTGGCCAGCGCCGAACGCGCCAAGCGGTGGGTTCTGGCCAACCTTGCGGAATGGGACTGGTTCACCCCGGCCGATCCCGGGCGGCGTCCGCGGTTCCTGATGCTGTCGGAACATACCGGCGGGCGCGATCAGCAGATCATCATGGGCCATGCCAACGGAGAGATCACCATCAACGTGACCGAGGCGGACGAGCTGATCCGCCTGAAACGCCAGCTGAAGCTGGGAGAGCAGTACCGCTCGATGGTCGGCCATTTCCGCCATGAGATCGCGCATTTCCTGTTCGACCGCCTGAAGGTCCTGCCCGATTTCCTGCCCGCCTTCCGCGCCGTCTTCGGCGACGAGCGGGCCGATTACGCCCAGGCCCTCAAGAACCACTATGCCGATCCGCGCGACCCGGCAGGCGATTTCATCACCAGCTATGCCACCTCGCACCCGCACGAGGACTGGGCCGAGACGGTCGCCCACCTGCTGCACCTGACGGACGTGGCCGACAGCTTCTGCAGCACGCATCTGGACATGCCGGGGGTGCCGCCGGACTATCACCCCTATTCCGAGACCGATCCGTATCGCCTGCTGAACATCGCGGCCGAGATCACCATCGCGGTCAACGACATCAACCGCGCGCTGGACAACAGCGACCTCTACCCGTTCGTGCTGACCGTGCCGGTCCGGCACAAGATCGCCTTCGCCCACGGCTGGCTGCAGAACCACCTTGCCCGCGGCGAGGGGAAGGCCGCCTAGACGGCGGCCTTTTCCTCCAGCGACATCCATTCCTCCTCGGCATCGGCCAGGGCGGCCTGGCGTTCGGACAGGGCCAGGCTGGCCTTTTCGAACTTGGCCGGGGCGGTCTGGAACAGCGTCGGGTCGGACATGAATTCCGACAGCTTGGCGATCTCCGCCTCCAGCTTGGCGATGATGCCGGGCAGCGCGTCCAGCCGGTGCCGTTCGGTGAAGCTGAGGCCATCGCGCGCGGCCTTGGGCTTTTCCGTCACCGGCGCAGCCTTGGAGACCGCGACGGGCTCCTCGACCACGGTCTCTCCGCGCTGCGCCTGATAATCGCTCCACCCGCCGGCATAGACGGTGGCGCGGCCGTCACCCTCCATCGCCACGGTGGTGTCGGCCACCCGGTCGATGAAATCGCGATCGTGGCTGACCAGCAGCACGGTGCCGTCATATTCGCCCAGCAGGTCCTGCAGCAGGTCCAGCGTCTCGACGTCCAGATCGTTGGTCGGTTCGTCCATGACCAGCAGGTTCGACGGCCGCGCCATCAGCCGCGCCAACAGCAGACGGGCCTTCTCGCCGCCAGACAGGCTGCGAACGGGCGCGCGGGCCTGGGCGTCGTCGAACAGGAAATCCTTCAGATAGGCCACGACATGCTTGGGCTGGCCCCGCACCATCACCTGATCGGCGCGGCCCGACACGCGCATCTCGGGGTCGCCGGTCAGCGATTCCCACAGCGTCTGGTCGGGGCTCAACGCGGCGCGGGCCTGGTCGAAGACCGCGATCTCCAGGTTGGTGCCCATCGTGACCGTGCCCTGGTCGGGGGCGATCTCTCCGGTCAGCATCTTGATCAGCGTGGTCTTGCCCGCGCCGTTCGGCCCGACAAAGGCGATGCGATCGCCGCGCTGGATGCGCAAGTCGAAGGGCCGCAGGATGGTCTTGTCGCCGAAGGCCTTGGCGATGCCGGTGGCCTCGACCACCTTCTTGCCGCTGGTGGTGCCGCTGTCGAACGCCATTGCGGCGGTGCCCTGACGGCGGATCTGGCTGCTGCGCTCGGCCCGCAGGGCGGCCAGGGCGCGGACCCGGCCCTGATTGCGCTTCCTGCGCGCGCTGATGCCCTCGACGGCCCACCGGGCCTCGGCCTTGATCTTGCGGTCCAGCTTGTGGCGGGCGTCATCCTCGGCGGCCCAGGTCGCCTCGCGCCAATCCTCGAAGCCTTCGAAGCCCCGTTCCTGCCGACGGACCTGGCCGCGGTCGATCCACAGCGTCGCCTTGGTCAAGCGGCGCAGAAAGGCGCGGTCGTGGCTGATCAGCACGAAACCCGCACGGGTCTGGGACAGATGATCCTCCAGCCAGCCGATGGCCTCGATGTCCAGGTGGTTGGTCGGCTCGTCCAGCAGCATCAGTTCGGGCGCCTGCGCCAGCAGGCGGGCCAGCGCGGCACGGCGACGCTCGCCGCCCGATGCGGTGGCCACGGGGCGGTCGGGGTCGAACTTCAGCCCCTCGGCGGCCATGTCGACGCGGTAATCCTCGCCCGGCTCCAACCCATCGCGGGCAAACTCGCCAAGCGTCTCGAAGCCGGACAGGTCGGGGTCCTGCTCCATGTAGCCGGTCGAGACACCGGCGGCCAGGACGACGTCGCCCCGGTCGGGTTCGACGAAACCGGCCATCACCTTCATCAGGGTGGACTTGCCCGACCCGTTCCGACCGACCAGCGCGACGCGGTCGCCCGGCTGGACGTTCAGGGACAGGCCCTCGAAAATGGGATCGCCGCCATAGGTCAGCGAGATCTCGGAGAGTTGCAAAAGGGGTGCGCGTGCCATGACCGCGCCCTAGCCCGGCGCCGCGCCGGGGTCAATCCACCGCATTGCTTGACAGGTTCGGTCGGAATTGCCAAAAGACGCGGGAATTCTGACCAAAGGAGTCAACATGCGTCCCCTGATCATCGCCACGCTGCTGGGTGCCACCGCCATGCCGGCCTTGGCGCAGGAAGTGAACGTCTATTCGCACCGCCAGCCCGAGCTGATCCAGCCGCTGATCGACGCCTTCACCGCCGAGACAGGCATTCCGGTCAACGTGGCCTTCGTCGACAAGGGCATGGTCGAGCGCCTGCAGGCCGAGGGCGACCGTTCGCCCGCCGACCTGGTACTGACCGTCGATGTGGCCCGCCTGGGCGAGGTCAAGGACGCAGGCGTCCTGCAGCCGGTCGAGGACCCGGCGCTGGAGGCGATCCCCGCCGGCCTGCGCGACGACGAGAACCAGTGGTTCGCCCTGACCACCCGCGCCCGCATCGTCTATGCCAGCAAGGAGCGCGTGGCCGACGGAGAGGTCACCACCTACGAGGACCTGGCCGATCCGAAATGGGAAGGCCGCATCTGCACCCGCAGCTTCACCAACGACTATAACGTTGCGCTGACCGCGGCCTATCTGGCCCATCACGGCGAGGAGGAGACCGTCGCCTGGCTGGAGGGCGTCAAGTCGAACCTGGCCAAGCGTCCCGAGGGCGGCGACCGCGACCAGGTCAAGGCGATCTGGGCCGGCGAATGCGACATCAGCCTGGGCAACACATACTACATGGGTGCGATGCTGAAGGATGACGAGCAGAAGGAATGGGCCGAATCGGTCCGTATCGTCTTCCCGACCTTCGAGGATGGCGGCACGCATGTGAACGTGTCCGGCGTGGCGATGACCAAGTCCGCGCCGAACCGCGACGCGGCCCTGCAGCTGATGCAGTTCCTGGCCGGCGAAGAGGCACAGCGCATCTATGCAGAAACCAACAACGAGTTCCCCGTGACCGAGGGTGTCGAGCGGTCCGAGCTGGTGGCCAGCTGGGGCGACTTCACCGCCGACGACCTGACGCTGACCGAGATCTCGGACCTGCGCCCGCAGGCGCTGGACCTGATCGAGCGCGTCAACTTCGACGGGTGACGGCTTCTTGCGTCGGGGCCCCAACCCCCGACGCAAGGAAACTTACAGATGTCCTCAAAAGGCGCAGGCGCGGGCTTGCGCCTTTTTCGTTGCTGACGCAATCATCGCCGCTTGTGAGCCTTGGAGACGCGGTTTGGCACAGAAGATCATCATCGACACGGACCCCGGTCAGGACGACGCGGTGGCCATCCTGCTGGCGCTGGCCTCTCCGGAACTGCAGGTCCTGGGCATCGTCGCGGTGGCCGGCAACGTGCCGCTGGCCCTGACGGAGGTGAACGCCCGCAAGGTGGTCGAACTGTCGGGCCGGACCGACGTGCCGGTCTTTGCGGGCCGCGACCGGCCCCTGTCGCGCGAACTGGTGACGGCCGAACACGTGCATGGCAAGACCGGGCTGGACGGGATCGAGCTGCCCGCGCCCACCCTGCCCCTGCAGGCGCAGGACGGCGTCGATTTCATCGTCGAAACCCTGCGCACCCATGATGCGGGCACCGTGACGCTGGTGCCCATCGGCCCGCTGACCAACATCGCCGAGGCATTCCGCCGCGCCCCCGACATCATCGAACGCGTGCAGCAGATCGTGCTGATGGGCGGCGCCTATTTCGAGGTGGGCAACATCACCCCCGCGGCCGAATTCAACATCTATGTCGATCCCGAGGCCGCGGCCGAGGTGTTCGCCGCGGGCGTGCCGCTGGTCGTCATGCCGCTGGACGTGACGCACAAGGCGCTGACTGACCGGGCCTGGGTCGAGGCGATGCGCGCCCTGCCCGGCCGCTGCGGCCCGGCCGTCGCGGGCTGGACCGACTTCTTCGAACGCTTCGATACCGCGAAATACGGCAGCCTCGGCGCGCCGCTGCATGATCCCTGCACCATCGCCTGGCTGCTGGACCCCGACCTGTTCCAGGGCCGCCACATCAACGTCGAGATCGAGATCGAGGGCCGCTGGACCACCGGCATGACCATAGCTGACTGGTGGCGCGTCAGCGGGCGGACGCCCAACGCGCTGTTCCTCAAGGACGTGGACCGCGACGCGCTGTTCGACATGATACACGACCGCATCGCGCGGCTGCCCTAGGGCGCATCCTCGGACGGGGGCGGTTCGGGCAGCGGCACGACCCCCTCTCCGTCGCCGATGCGATCGTCAAGCGCCGCGACCAGCTGTTCGGTGACGTCGATCGCGTCCAGCGACACGAAGATCGTGCGCCGGTCCAGAACCGCCACGGCGCCCCGGTCCTGCATCACCTGACCCATCACCGGCAGCGCGGCCCGAAAGAAGGCCGCACGGTCGGCCTCGGCCCAGGCATTCAGGTCCTGGACCGCCTGCGCGCGCTCCCGGCGGATGCGCGTCGCGCGGATGTCGAAGCTTTCGGCCAGCTCGCGGAATTCGGCCGCGGGCAGCGTGCTGCGCTGCTCGGTCAGGCGCGCCTCCTCCGACGACAGCAGCTGCGTCAGGCGGTCGTTCTCGGCGGTGACCTCCTCGCCCTTGGCCTCCAGCCGGGCCTGCGCGCGCAGACCCCATGCCGAGGACAGGTACAGAACCTCCTGGTCCAGCGTCAGGATCGGCGCGCTTTCGGCCGCCTCCTCGGGGCTGGGGATCGTGCTGTTGGGCAGGACGGGCGGCTTAGCGATCGGCGGGATCTCGGGCGCCGGGATGTCGGGCACCGTCGCATCCTGCGCGGCGGCGGGCAGCGCCATCAGCGCCGCCGCCACCAGCCCCAGTCCCGTCCGAAGGACCGGCATCAGAAGTTCGTCTGGATCGTCAGGTCGAAATTCTGTTCCAGGTCATAGTCTTCCTTCTGCAGCGCCTGCGAGAAGTTGAAGCGCAGCGGACCGATGGGCGTGGTCCAGAAGATCGACGCGCCGACCGCGGCGCGCGTGTACATGTCGTCATCGACCGGGACGCCGCCGGTGCCGATGGTCCGGTCCAGACCCCACAGCGAGCCGACATCGACGAAAAGACCGCCCTGGATGCCGTATTCCTCGGGCAGGCCGATGGGGAACTGCGCCTCGCCGCGCGCCGCCCAGTAGAAGTTGCCGCCCAGGCCGTCCTCGTTCACCGCGGCCAAGTCGCGCGGCCCGATGCCGTTCGGCTCGAACCCGCGGACGCGGTTGCCGGTGCGGAAGCGGTCCAGGATCCAGGTCGAATAATCGCCGTAGGTATAGATCGCCCCGGCCTCGACCTCGCCGCGCAGGGTCACGCTCTCGCGCCAGGCGGTGCTTTCGACGCCGGCCAGCGCGGTCGTGGTGATTGTCTTGGTGTCGCCCCCCGCACCCGCGAAATCCTGCGAGAAGCGGAACCGGTACGCGGTCAGCGGGTCCAGCCCGGTGCGGCGCGAATCCCAGTTGTAGGTATAGCCAAGCGACGAGGTCAGGCGCGTGCCCTCCTCGGCGATCAGCAGGGCCGAGCTGTCCTCGGTCACGTTGGACAGCTTGTCCTCCGAGATGCGGTAGCGCAGCTCGATCCGCGCATTGGCCGAGATCGGGAATTCCAGCGACGGCTGGATGCGGATCTGACGGGTGTCGAAATCCGAATTCAGGCCCTCGGTCTCGGTATAGTTGGCCGAGAAGCCAAAGCGCAGGTCGCGGCCCAGGAAGAACGGCTCGATGAAGGTGACCCCGGCGGCGCGGTCGTCGGTGGCGGTCTGCAGCTGCAGGCCCAGGGTCTGGCCGCGCCCCAGGAAGTTCTGCTCGGTCAGGCCGATGTTGAAGCCCACTCCCGAATTGACGCCATAGCTGGCGCCCAGGGACAGCGACCCGGTCGGCTGTTCCTCGACATTGACGCCGACGATGACCTGGTCGGGGCTGCTGCCCTCGCGGGTCTGGACCTGCGCATCCGCGAAATAGCCAAGCGCCCGCACGCGTTCGGCCGAATTGCGGATCTCGCGCGGGTTGAAGGGGTCGCCCTCGACGGTGGTGAACTGACGGCGGATCACCTGGTCCAGCGTCGTGGTGTTGCCCTCGATGTCGATGCGCTCGACGAAGACGCGCTGGCCGCGGGTCAGCGCGAAGGTCAGGTCCAGCGTCTGGTTTTCCGGATTGCGGGTGACGCGAGGCTCGATGTTGACGAAGTTAAGCCCCTGCTGGATGGCGATCGTCTCCATCCGGCGGATCGACGTGTCGATGACCGACGGGTTGTAGAACGACCCGCGCCGGACACGGCTCTGCTCGGCGAACAGCGACGCATCGACGCCCGGGATCTCCGAGATGGTCTCGACCCGGCCAAAGCGATAGCGCGGCCCTTCCGAGATGTTGAAGGTGATGAAGAACGCGTCGCGTTCACGCGCGATTTCGGGCGCCACGCCCTGCACGCGAAAATCGGCGTAACCCTGCGAGCGATAGAAATCGGTCAGCAGCTGTTCGTCCAGCGGGATGCGCTCGGGCGCGAAGGTGTCGCGGCGGATGAAGGTCCGCAGCAGGCCCGCCTGCTTGGTCTCCAGCACGTTGCGCAGGCGGCGGTCCGAATAGGCGCGGTTGCCGACAAAGCTGACGCGCTCGATCTCGGTGACGTTGCCTTCGCGGATCTCGAAGACCAGATCGACGCGGTTGCCGCTGCGGCGGATGATGCGCGGATCGACGCGGGCGGCCAGGCGCCCCTCGGCGGCATAGGTCTGGGCGATGGCCTGGGCATCCTGGATGGCCTGACTGGGCTGATAGACGCGGCGGGACTGGCTGCGGACGATCTCGGCCAGACGCTCGTCGTTCAGGCGGCGGTTGCCCTCGAAGGTGATCTGGTTGACGATCGGATACTCGCTGACGCGCACGACCAGGGTGGACCCCTGCGGGATCAGTTCGACCGTCTCGAACAGGCCGGAATTCTGCAGGCGCTGCAGGCCGTCGTTGATCTGGCCGGGGCTCAGGTCCTGGCCCTGCGGCAGGGCCAGCGTGGACAGCACGGCGCCCGTCTCGATCTGCTGGTTGCCCTGAACCTGGATGCTGCCGAAGACCACGGCGGCGGCCTGCTGCGGGATCATTCCGATTGGCGCCGCGATCGCCAGGGACGTCACCAGCGCCAATGCGCCCTTGCCCAGTTTCCGTTCCATGATGGCCCCTCTTGTATCCGCCTGCACGCGCCCGGTTCGGGCTGTCGTTTTGCCTATGGTCTGTAGCCCCATCGGGGCGGGGCTGTCAAAACCGCAAGCGCATCAAGGGCAGAAAAGATCGTTCGTGAGCCCGAAAATCATCAGTGACAGGACCGCCGCCATGCCGATCGCGGTCAGCAGGTTCAGCGCCTTGTCCGAGGGCGGGCGTCCGCGGACGGCCTCGTAGGCGTAGAACATCAGGTGGCCGCCATCCAGCACGGGGATCGGCAGCAGGTTCAGGAACCCGATCGCCGCCGACAGGACCGCAATCCACCACAGGAAGTTCGCGCCGCCCGCGCTGGCCGCCTGGCCGGTGCTTTCCGCGATGCTGATCGCGCCGCCCAGGTTGCAGGTACCGATCTGCCCCGAGATCATCGCCCACATCCCCGTCAGCGACGACGTTATGATCCCCCAGGTCTGCCCGACGCCCAGGCCAAGCGCCTCCAGCGGCCCGGCACTGCGCGTCTGGGGCGAGAAGAAGCTTTCGCCGCCCGTCACCCCGATCAGCCAGCGCTGCTCGAACCCGCCGCCATCGGCGGGCAGGTCCGACAGCTTGGGCGACAGGGTCACGTCCAGCTCTCCGGTGCCGGGGCGCCACAGGCGCAGGGCCAGGGGCCGGCCCTCGGCAGCCTCGACCGCCTCGCGCATCTGGGTAAAGCGGGTGACCGGCTGGCCGTCGATGGCAAGCACCACGTCGCCCGCGCGCATGCCGGCATCGGCCGCGGCACTGCGCGGCGCCACGCCGCCGATGCGCGCCGGCATCGGGTCGGGGCCGGTCACGGTCAGTGTCCGGCCGTCACGTTCGACCTGCCAGTCCTGTTGCCCGGCCACCGGCAGCGTTTCGGTCAGCGCGCCGATGTCGCGCCAGGTGGCGACCGGCTGGCCGCCAAGGGCCAGGATGCGGTCGCCGGGCTGCAGGTCGTTGACGATGGCGGGCGGCGCCTCGCTGACGGCGCCCACGCGCACCTCGTCCACGGGCAGGCCCTGAACGATCGCGAAGCCCGCAAACACCAGGATCGACAGCACGAAATTGAACACCGGCCCGGCCAGCAGCGTCGCGAACCGCGCCCACAGCGGCGCGCCCTGCAAGGTCTGGCGGCGCAGGGCGGGATCGACGGCGCGCCCCGGACCGGCACTGGCCGCGTTGTCGTCGCCCAGGAACCGCACATAGCCGCCAAGCGGCAGCGCCGCGACCTGCCACAGCGTCCCGCGACGATCACGGCGAGAGAAAAGGCGCGGGCCAAAGCCCACGCTGAACACCTCGGCCCGGATGCCCGACCAGCGGCCGACGATGTAATGGCCGTATTCGTGGACGGTCACGATGACCGCCAGGGCGGTGACGAAGGCCAGCAGCGTGCCGGCGGTCTGGGCAAAGGCGTCGATCACTGGGCGGCCTTTCGTCGGGCCAGGCCGTCCCAATGCAGGACGGCGGGCAGGTCTTCGGGGTCGCGGGCAAAGCCGGGCTGGGCGGACAGCGCCTCCAGCGTGGCCTCGACCCGGGGGGCCATGTCGGTAAAGCGGATGCGACCGGCGATGAAATCGTCCAGGGCCTGTTCCTTGGCGGCGTTGAAGACCGCGCCAGCGGCCCCGCCCGCGGCCATCACCTCGCGCGCCAGGCGCAGGGCGGGCCAGCGCGTCTCGTCGGGGGCGCGGAAGGTCAGGCTGCCAAGCGCGGCCAGATCCAGCGCGGCCACGGGCAGCGGCCGCCGTTCTGGCCAGTGCAGCGCATAGCCGATCGCGTGGCGCATGTCGGGGGAGCCCAGATGGGCTATGGTGCCGCCGTCATGATGGGTGACCATTGCGTGAATGATCGATTCCGGATGGACCAGAACCTTGATGCGATCGGCGGTCAGGCCGAAGAACTCCTTGGCCTCGATCACCTCCATCGCCTTGTTGAACATCGAGGCGCTGTCGATGGTGATCCGCTGACCCATTGCCCAGTTCGGATGGGTCGATGCCTCGGCCACCGTCGCGGCCGCCAGCCGCTCCAGCGGCCAATCGCGGAACGCGCCACCCGATGCGGTGATGGTCACATCCTTGACGGATTCCAGCTTATCAGCCCCAAGCGCCTGAAACAAAGCGGAATGTTCACTGTCGACGGGCAGGATCGTGGCGCCCGACCGCGCGCCGGTATCCCGCAGCAGCGCGCCCGCGCAGACCAGCGATTCCTTGTTGGCCAAGGCCAGCACACCGCCCTGCGACAGCGCCGCCAGACCCGGCGCCAGGCCCGCGGCGCCGACGATGGCCGACAGGATCCAGTCGGCGGGCCGATGCGCGGCCTCGATCAGCGCGGCCTCGCCGGCGGCGGCCTGGACGTCGGTGCCGGCAAGCGCGGTCCGCAAGTCGTCCAGCAGTTCGGGATGCGCGGTGACCGCGATCTGGGCGCGCAGATCGCGCGCCATCTGCGCCAGCCGCGCGATGTTGCGCCCGCCGGTCAGGGCCACGACCTGATAGGATTGCGGATCGCGGCGGATCAGATCGACGCCGTTCGCGCCGACCGACCCGGTCGCGCCGAAGATGGAAATGCGTCGCATCGGTCAGTTCACCACGGGCAGTTTCGTCAGAAACCCGATCAGCATGGTCGCCAGGACCGCCCCGGTCACTGCGTCAAAACGATCCATGAACCCGCCATGCCCCGGTATCAGGTTCGAGCTGTCCTTGACCCCCGCGCGCCGTTTCAGCCAGCTTTCGGCCAGATCGCCCATTTGCCCGGCAAGGCAGACGATGGGCGACACCCAGATCAGCGTTGCGTCACCCTGCCCCGCCATCCACAGGATCGCGCCGAACAGGCAGGTGCCGATCCAGCCCGCGATGGTGCCCGACCAGGTCTTCTTGGGGCTGAGCGCTGGCCAGAACTTGGGCCCACCCAGGATGCGGCCGAAGAAATACCCCGCCGTGTCCGAGATGATGATGACCCCCATCAACCACAGGACAAAGTTCAGGCCGTAATTCTCACGAAACCCAACAAGGCCGAAGGCCACGATCAGGATCGCGATGCCGAAGAGGGTATAGGTCGCGCGGTCGCGCCGTGCCGCGCCCGGCAGGCCCAGCAGGATGGGGACGGCCAGCGCCACCCACGCCCAGGGCATGCCGGTCAGCGCGAAGGCCTGCGACACGCCCGCGATCGCGGCCAGCGCGATGGGGCGCGACCGTCCGAACAGTGTCACGTGCCGCGCCGGGTTGCGCCAGCCGGTCATGGCCGCGAGCTCCCAGAAGGTGATCGCGGAGATGACCGCCATGCCCAGGCGCAGCCACGGTCCCTGCGCCACCGCCAGCATCACGCCGATGCCCAAAAGGACCAGGGTAGACGCCACACGACGCGACAGGTCGCCCCATTTGCCGCCCGACTTGCCGGGACCGCCAGCGCCGGGCACGGACCCGGCGGAATGCCGTGCTGAGGTCATGCGCCCCCAAAGCGCCGGTCGCGCAGGCCGAAGCGGTCCAGGATCGTCGCCAGGTGATCGGGGGTGAAGTCGGGCCACAGGGTCGGCGTGAATTCGTATTCCGAATAGGCCGCCTGCCAAGGCAGGAAGTTCGAGGTCCGCGTCTCACCGGAGGTGCGGATCACCAGGTCGGGATCCGGATGCCCGGCGGTGTCCATGCAATCGGCCAGATCGGCCTCGGTCGGGTTGATCACGTCGCCGCGGGCGATGCGTTCGGCCAGACGCCCGGTGGCACGGACCAGCTCGTCCCGGCCGCCATAGTTGATGGCGACCGTCAGGTTCAGCCGCGTGTTGCCCGCCGTCCGCGCCTCGATCGAGGCCATCAGATCCTGCAGCTTGCGGTCCAGGCGGCCGCGTTCGCCGATGAAGCGCATCCGCACGCCCTCGGCCGACATGTCCTCGGCCTCGCGCTGGATATAGCGGCGAAAGATCTTCATCAGGCCCAGGACCTCTTCGGTCGAGCGCTTCCAGTTCTCGGTCGAGAAGGCATAGATGGTCAGCCAGTCCACCCCCAGGTCGGGGCAGGCACGGACGATCTGCTTGACCCGCTCGGCCCCGCGACGGTGACCGACCAGACGTGGCCAGCCGCGTTCGGTGGCCCACCGGCCATTGCCATCCATGATGACCGCGACATGGCGGGGACGGGTCGTCCCCCCAGTTTCGGCAGCTCTCGACAAGCCCCACGCCATCGTCGGATCAGACCTGCATGATTTCGGCCTGCTTGGCCGTCAGCGCCTCGTCGACCGATGCGATCATGCGGTCGGTCAGGGACTGGATTTCGGTCTCGTACAGCTTCTGGTCGTCTTCGGGCATGCCGTTGGCCTTGCCCTTCTTGACCTGGTCCATGCCGTCGCGGCGGACGTTGCGGATCGAGACGCGGGCGCTCTCGGCGTATTGCGCGGCGACCTTGGTCAGCTCGCGGCGACGCTCCTCGTTCAGTTCCGGGATCGGCAGCATGATGATCGTGCCATTGGTCTGCGGATTGATGCCCAGGCCGCTTTCGCGCAGGGCCTTCTCGACCTTGTTGACCATGCCCTTGTCCCAGATGTTGATCGTGACCATGCGCGGTTCGGGCACGTTGACGGTGCCCAGCTGGTTGATCGGGGTCATCTGGCCATAGGCCTCGACCTGCACCGGCTCGATCATCGAGGCCGAGGCCCGGCCGGTCCGCAGGCTGGCGAATTCGCCCCGCAGGCTTTCCATCGCGCCCTTCATGCGGCGCTCCAGGTCGTCAATATCGATCTCGATGTCCTCAGCCATTGTCGGACTGCCTCTGCTTTGAATTTTTTTCGCTTGTAACGGGAATGCCGCAGCTTGGCAAAGCTTTTGCCCGCTTTTCGGCCCCGTCAGGGATCGTTCCGCGGGGGTTCGCCCGCGGACAGCCGCGCCTCGATCTGGGCCAGCCGGGCCAGGACCTCGTCGCGATAGGCCTCGGTCGCGGCGGTGCCTTCCTCCTGGTGGGCCTCCTGCATCGAATTCACGATCAGACCCACCACCAGGTTCATCACCGCAAAGGTGGTGACCAGGATAAAAGGCAGGAAAAACAGCCAGGCATTCGGGTGAACCTCCATCACCGGGCGCACGATGCCCATCGACCAGCTTTCCAGCGTCATGATCTGGAACAGCGAGTAGGCCGAATTGCCCATGTCCCCGAACCAGTCCGGAAAGGTCGGCCCGAACAGCTTGGTCGCCATGACCGAGAAAATGTAGAAAATGATACCCATCAGCAGGAAGACCGACGCCATGCCGGGCAGCGCGGACAGGAATCCCTCGACCACGCGGCGCAGGCGGGGCGTGACCGACACGATGCGCAGCAGCCGCAGGATGCGCATGGCGCGCAGGACCGACAGACCCTCGGTCGCCGGCAGCACGGCGATTCCCACGACGATAAAGTCGAACACGTTCCAGCCGTCACGGAAGAACCGCAGCCCGCGGGCATAGAGCTTCAGCCCGATCTCGATCACGAAGATCGCCAGGCACACCCGGTCCAGCGCGATCAGCAGCGGGCCGGCCGCCGCCATCACCCGCGGCCAGGTCTCCAGCCCCAGGATCAGCGCGTTGAACAGGATCACGGCCGTGATCACGCCTTGGGCCCGGGGTCCGTGGATGAAGCCGTCGACGCGGCCCCGCAGGCTGGTGGTCATGTCAGTTGTGGACCCGCGTATAGGTGCCGCGGCCTTCCAGGATCGACCGGAACCCGCCCGGCGCGTCCAGCGAGAAGACGATGATCGGCAGCTTGTTGTCGCGGGCCAGCGCGATGGCCGATGCGTCCATCACGCCCAGATGCTTCTGCAGCACCTCGTCATAGCTGACATTGCCATAACGCTTGGCGTCGGCATGCTTGACCGGGTCCTTGTCATAGACGCCGTCGACCTTGGTGCCCTTGAAGATCGCCTCGCAGTTCATCTCCGACGCGCGCAGGGTGGCTGCGGTGTCGGTGGTGAAATACGGGTTGCCGGTGCCGGCGGCAAAGATCACGATCCGCTTCTTTTCCAGGTGGCGGATGGCGCGGCGACGGATGTAGGGTTCGCAGACCTCGTCCATGCGGATCGCGCTGATGACGCGGCAATGCAGGCCGCGGCTTTCCAGCGACGACTGCATGGCCAGCGCGTTCATGACCGTGGCCAGCATGCCCATATAGTCGGCGGTGGTCCGCTCCATCCCTTGGGCGCTGCCCTGCAGACCGCGGAAGATGTTGCCGCCGCCGATGACCATGCAGACCTCGACGCCCATCGCCTGGACGGCCTCGACCTCGCTTGCGATGCGGGCGACGGTGGGGGGATGCAGGCCGTATCCCTGATCGCCCATCAGCGCCTCGCCCGAGATTTTCAGCATCACGCGGCCATATTGCTTGGGGACTTCGGTGGTCATCGGGGGCTCCTGTCGCCGGCTGCTTTCATCGCGCCGTTAAATGTCGCAAAAGGGCTGCCGGATCAACTGCCCGGATCGGCCATGCGTGACCCTGACCTGACACAGATCGACGCCGCCCGCCACCTGCTGATCGCCGGACCCACCGCCAGCGGCAAATCTGCGCTGGCACTGGCGGTCGCGCGGGCACAGGGCGGCACGGTGGTCAATGCGGATGCCCTGCAGGTCTGGTCCTGCTGGCAGGTGCTGACCGCCCGCCCGTCCGCCGCCGACCTGGCACAGGCGCCGCACGCCCTTTACGGCCATGTCGCGCCGGGCACCGCCTGGTCGGTCGGCGACTGGCTGCGCCAGGTCGCGGCGCTGCGGGGGCGGCTGATCGTGGTGGGCGGCACGGGGCTGTACCTGACCGCGCTGACCCGCGGGCTGGCGCAGATCCCGCCGACGCCCCCCGAAATCCGCGCCACGGCCGATGCGCGCATCGCAAGCGGCGGTCTGGCCGCGATGGTGGCCGAACTGGACCCCCGCACCCGCGCGCAGATCGATCTTGCGAACCCGGTCCGCGTCCAGCGCGCGTGGGAGGTTCTGACCGCCACCGGCCGCGGCATCGCCGATTGGCAGGACGACACGCCCCCACCCCTGCTGGCGCCCGACGACTGTCAGCGCGTGCTGATCACCAGTGACCGCGACTGGCTGGCGGACCGGATCGCCGCGCGCTTTCACGCGATGCTGGACCAGGGCGCTCTGGAGGAGGTGCGCGCGATGCTGCCCCTGTGGGACCCGGCCGTGCAATGGGCCAAGGCCATCGGCGCGCCCGACTTGGTCGCCCACCTGCAGGGTCATGCGACCCTGGCGGAGGCCACCGAACGCGCCATCATCGCCTCACGGCAATATGCCAAGGCGCAGCGGGTCTGGTTCCGCGGCCGGATGGGCGACTGGCAGATGTGGCAGGCGGGCAACGCCGGGCTGATCACGGTTTAATTCCCGGAAACCCATACGGCGTTCATTGAGTTTTCCCACAGATCGGCGATAATCCGCCGATAGGATCCGTGATGTGGGAGGGTGTCATGTCGGTATGGGATCGCTCTGACTGGACCAAGGGATTTCCGTTCACGCCGACCCGGCTGGCGCCGCTTGGTCGGGGCATCCGCGGGCAAGGCGGCCAGATCGACGTCAATGGTCCCCACCTGCAGACCGAAGGCACCGCCCCCATGCCCATGCAGCGGGCAAGGGCCGCGGACCGCGTGGCCGTTCCGCAGGCGCTGTCCGTCCGCGTGGCGCCCGCCTCGCACCGGTTCGGGCCGCGGCAGGCCAGCCTTCGCCTGCTGCCTGCAGGCGCCTTCACCTGGGGCGGGCGTGCTGTGCCCGTCCAGCCGCGCACGCGCCCCGACCATGTGCTCATCTGGGTATCCGACGGCCGCATGCGCATCGACTTTCCGCGCAGCGGCGGCATTCTGGCCGCAGGCGACGTCCGCTTCGTCCCCGCCGGAACCGCCTTCGCCGCCCGCCCGCTGGACGGGGCAGAAGGTCAGGTGCTGCTGATCGCGCCCGAACTGACCGCGCAGGTCGATCCGCCCCTGCCCCGTTCGGTGGTCGCGGGATGCGCAGGCAGCGGTGCCGCGCTGCTGTCGGCCACCTTGGCCGAACTGATGGCCGAGGCCGCCCGCAGCCCCGATCACCGCACCCTAGGCTGCTATCTGAACATGCTGTCGCTGCGCCTGTCGCGTCTGGACCCGCCGCGGGATCACCGGACCGATCCCGGCGCGGTCCACACGGACCGCCCGCTGGTCGACCGCTTCCTGGCGCTGGCCGCGGTCGAGATGGGGTCGTGCCGGACCCTTGCCGATCTGGCGCAGGACTTGGGCACCACGCTGACCCATCTGGACCACGCCTGCATCGAGGCGCGGGGCCATCGCGCCATCGACCTGCTGCATGAACTGCGGGTGGACCGCGCGGCCGAACTGCTGCGCCATACCGACCGACCCGTTCCGCGCCTGGCTCAGGACCTTGGCTATGCCAGCCACGCCCATTTCACCCGCGCCTTTGCCGCCGCGACCGGCCGCACGCCCGAGGCTTACCGCAGCCAGATGCGAAACGCCCCACCCCAGGACTAGGCCGGGCGCCCAGCAGGGGGTCCGGGGGACGGCCAGTCCCCCGGCGTCGCGGGACGCAAGGGGTGATCAGTCCTCGGCGGGGGTCTCGCGGCCCCTGAACCCGGTGGCCACCACGAATTTCTCGGACGAATCGCTGCGGCTGGCGGGGGGCTTCACGTTCGCGACCTTGGTGAAGTTCTTCTTCAGCATGGTCTGCATGTCGGTCTCGGCACCGCCCGCCAGGACCTTGGCGACGAAAGTGCCGCCCGGCTCCAGCACGTCGAAGGCCAGTTGCGCCGCCGCCTCGACCAGCGCCACGATCCGGTTGTGGTCGGTGTTCTTGTGCCCCGACGACGCCGCCGCCATGTCGGACATCACCACATCCGCAGGTCCACCCAGCCAGGCCTTGACCTTGTCGTCGGCCCCCTCCTCCAGAAAGTCCAGCACGTGGATCTCGGCCCCCGCGATCGGATCGACCTCCTGCAGGTCCAGACCCAGCACGCGCCCGACCTTCTTGCCCGATTTCGTGCCCAGGGCGTTCACGCGGGCCACCGCCACCTGGCACCAGCCGCCGGGCGCGCAGCCCAGGTCAAGCACCCGCGCGCCGGGCACCAGAAAGCGGTACTTGTCGTCCAGCTCCAGGATCTTGTAGGCCGCGCGCCCGCGGTAGCCCTCGCGCTTGGCGCGGGCCACATAGGGGTCGTTCAGCTGCCGCTCCAGCCACAGGGTGGAGGACAGCTTGCGCCCCTTGGCCGATTTCACCCGCACGCGCAGATCGCGCGCGCCGCGGCCGCTGGTCTTGCCGTCCCGGCTGGTCGGTGTCTTCGTCATCTCATGCCACTCCGTTCAAACCTTCCGGCGCCAGCACCCCATCGCGCACCATCTGGGCATAAAGCAACCCCTCGCGCAGGCCGCGATCCGCGACCGACAGCTTGTTCGTGGGCCAGACCCGCATCAGCGTCTGCAGGATCGCAGCCCCCGACATGATCAGCGCATGGCGTTCGCGCCCGATGCGCGGATCCGTGCGCCGCCCCTCGGGGCCCAGCTGCAGATAGGAATGGATCACCCGGTCGATCTGGTCGCTGGTCATCTCCAGCCCGTCCACCTTGGTCCGGTCATAGCGGCGCAGGCCCAGAAAACTGGCCGCGACCGTGGTGACCGTCCCTGATGTGCCGATGATCTGGAACCCCTCGTCGGGCGATCCGTCCGCATAGGGGGTGAAATTCGCCAGCGCCTCCTCGAAGAACCACGACATCAGCGCGAAGCGGCCCTGGTCGTCCTCGACATCCGCGAACTGGTCGCGCAGCGTCGCCACGCCCAACGGCACGCTGATCCAGTCGACCACCCGCGCGCCCCCCGGCTGCGGGTTCCCGAAACCGTCCGACAGGCGCATGATCGCGCGTGGCCGCTCCTTGGGCTCGACATCCTCCAGGTCGATCCAGACCAGCTCGGTCGATCCGCCGCCGATATCGACGACCATCAGCGTCTCGGTCTTGTGGCTGACCAGCGGCGCGCAGCTGATGACGGCCAGCCGCGCTTCCTCCTCTGCGCCGATGATCTCGATGGGCAGGCCGGTCTCGCGCCGGATCGTGCGCAGGAAATCGCGGCTGTTGCGCGCGCGGCGGCATGCCTCGGTCGCCACAAGGCGCATGTTGCGCACCTTGTGCTGATCAAGCTTGCGCTTGCAGACCTGCAGCGCGTGCACGGTACGCGCCATCGAGCTGCGGGACAGGCGTCCCGAAGCTTCCAGCCCCTGACCAAGCTGAACCGGCTTGGAGAAGCTGTCGACGACCTGGAACTGACTGCCCGTCGGTCGGGCAATCAGCATCCGGCAAGAATTCGTTCCCAAATCCAGGGCAGCATACAGCGCCCCTTCATCAGGTTGTCGGGTGCCCGACGGCTCGACCGTATTTCTCGGGAACGCGTCCGCACCCGCAGGACGCTTGGGCGTCATAACACACGCCCTCCGATGACAAGTTGAACAAAACGTAACCTGCCATCGGCGACCATTCAAGGGGCCGCGACCGCCGCGGCCACTTGACGGGCGCGCGGGGGCGCGGCAACCAGAAGCGATGATCGACATCCGTCCCGTTGCCCATCCGATCGGCAAGATCCTGACCGCGATCGGTGGCATGATGCTGGCGCCGATGGTCGTCGACTGGTGGCATGGCGACCCGCACTGGATGGTGTTCCTGCAATCGGCGGTGATCACCATGGCGGCGGGCGTCTTCGTCGCGGTGGCGACGGCCGGGCGCTATGACCACCTGTCGCTGCATCAGGCGTTCCTGCTGACGTCGGGGATCTGGCTGGTCCTGCCCCTGTTCGGTGCCCTGCCCTTCATGCTGGGCGCGCCGAACGCGACCTTCACCGACGCGATGTTCGAATCGATGTCAGGCTTCACGACCACCGGCACCACGGTCCTGCCGCAGCTGGATTCGCTGGCGCGCGGCATCCACCTGTGGCGCGCGATCCTGCACTGGGCCGGAGGCCTGGGGATCGTCGTCGTGGCGATGGTCTTCCTGCCGGTGATGAAGGTCGGCGGCATGCAGTTCTTCCGGTCGGAAGGCTTTGACACGCTTGGCAAGGTCCTGCCCCGCGCCGGCCAGATCGCGACCGAGATGACGCAGCTGTACCTGATCCTGACCGGGGCCTGCATCATCACCTATCTGATTTTGGGCCTGACCGGGTTCGACGCCGTCGTGCAGGCGTTCAGCACGATCTCGACCGGGGGCTTCTCGAATTACGACGCCAGCTTCGGGGCGTTCCTGGGGCCTGCGGAATGGGCGTCGTCGGTCTTCATGGTGCTGGCCTCGATCCCGTTCATCCGCATGGTCCAGCTGATGCGCGGCCAGGCGAAACCGCTGTGGCGTGACATCCAGGTGCGCGCCTATCTGCGCTGGATCGGCTATGCCTGCGTGATCATCCTGCTGTACCGCGTCCTGTGGCTGGGCCAGACCGGCCACCCCGAGGAGATGCTGCGGGAGACCGTGTTCAACGTCATCTCGACCTTCTCGGGGACCGGCTTCGCCTCCACCGACGTGACGCAGTGGGGCCATCTGCCGCTGATGATCCTGGTGATCTGCGGGCTGATCGGCGGCTGCACCGGATCGACCGGCTGTTCGGTCAAGGTCTTCCGCTATCTGGTCCTGTTCGAGGCCGTGCGCGCCCAGATCCGCCGGATGCATTCGCCCCACCGCGTCTATCCGCTGCGCTATGACGGCCAGCCGCTGGAACAGGACGTGGTCGATTCGGTCATGGCGTTCTTCACGCTGTTCTTCCTGACCTTCGGCCTGCTGATCGTGGGACTGTCACTGACCGGCCTGCACCCGCGCACCGCGCTGACCGCCGCCTGGACCGCCATCGCGAATATCGGCCCGGTCTGGGGCCCCGAGGTGACGCGCAACGGCTCGATCGCGGAATTTCCGACCTCGGCCAAGTGGCTGATGACCGTAGGAATGTTCCTCGGCCGGCTGGAGCTGGTGTCGGTCCTGGTCCTGCTGCTGCCGCGGTTCTGGCGCGACTAGGGCAGCGCGGTGGGCGCGGCGCCGGCATTCGCGCCGGGCCCGTGGCGCGTCAGGCTGTCGCTCAGTTCCGCCTGCAGGCGGGTCTGGGTTTCCGCGTCCGACGCCGGCCAGATCAGCACGAAGCCTTCGGCCCGGCCATCGCGGACCCAGCCTTCGGCGGCACCGATATGGGCGTCAGTCGCGCCATGCAGGGTCACGTGGCCCGGCTTGACCACGCGGTCGGGCCGGGGCACCCAGCCAAGCGCCGTGACCAGACCGGCCAGATCCAGCAGCTCTTGCTGGCCCCCCGGCTGGCTGAACAGGATCAGCGCCGCGCCCGATCCGTCCTTCGGACCATAGATCGACAGCGCCCGTTCGGCCCGGTCGAAGGTCAGCGCGCGCAGGGGGGCGGTGACCGTCAGCCCGGTCGCCGCGTCGACCAGCGGTGCCAGCCCCTGCGCCTCGGCCCAGGCCGCACGGCGTTCCGCCAGCAGCCGCAGCGCCGTGCCCGGATCGGTCGAGGCGCGGGTCTGGGTGATCTCGGCCTGGATCGCGGCGCGGGTGCGGGGACCGTCCTTGCCGTCGATCTGGCCGTCGTAATGCCCCGCCCACCGCAACGCGCGCTGGACCTGGTCCAGCGGCGGCAGCGGTTCGGGCGCGCCGGGCGCGGGCAGGTCCGGGGCCTGGCCCGCGTCCAGCACCTCGCCCAGATCGGCGGCGCGGGCCAGCATGGCGTCGTCCGGGATCATGTCGGCCTTGGCCAGCACCGGCAGCCAGGCGGCGGCCGCATCGTCCGCCACCGGGCCAAGCGCCACCGCGAACCACCCGTCGGGCAGACGCCACAGCCCGGCCTCGGGGAAATCGGCCCGGATCCGCGCCAGCGCGGCGCGGGCCTCGGGTTCGGCCTGAACCGATTCCAGCCGCAGATAGGCGTTGGCCGGCGGCGGGGCCACCACAGCCGGGGCCGCCGCCGCGGTATCGCCCACCGGCACCAGCGCGGTCCCCGGCGCGGGCGTGCTGACGAACGCGTCCTGGGGCACCTTGCCGGCCTGCTTCAGCCGCTCCAGCAGGGGCCCGGCGCGATCCTCGGGCAGCGGTCCGATGGCGATCCCCGTCCAGCCACCCGGCAGGGCCAGCGTCACGACCCCGTCGAACCGGTCGGCCCATCCCTGCGCCGCCTGCGCCGCCGCCTGGGGATCGCGCTTGGCCTCCAGACGGATCACCGCGCCCTGGGCCAGCGCCGCACCGGGCAGCGCCCCCGCCAGGACCAGTCCCATCACCAAGCGCAAAGGCGTCGTCATCCTGTCCATCCTGTCGCGGGTGTCCCCCCGCCGTCGGGCCTTCATTGACCCTGTTGCATCGCGCGCCTAGAAGACGCCTTGCCCGATCTACGCAAAAGGATGGCCCGATGACCAGCCCCAACCGACCCCGCAGTTTCCAGGAGATCATCTTGGCGCTGCAGACCTATTGGGCAGGCCAGGGCTGCGCCGTCCTGCAGCCCTATGACATGGAGGTGGGCGCCGGGACGTTCCACCCCGGGACCACGCTGCGCTCTCTTGGATCGCGGGCCTGGGCCGCGGCCTATGTCCAGCCGTCGCGCCGCCCCACCGATGGCCGGTACGGAGAGAACCCCAACCGCCTGCAGCACTACTATCAGTTCCAGGTCATCATCAAACCGTCGCCCCCCGACCTGCAGGAGCTGTATCTGGGCAGCCTGCGCGCCATCGGCCTTGACCCGATGGTCCATGACGTCCGCTTCGTCGAGGACGACTGGGAATCGCCTACGCTCGGCGCATGGGGCCTGGGCTGGGAGGTCTGGTGCGACGGCATGGAGGTCAGCCAGTTCACCTACTTCCAGCAGGTCGGCGGTCATGACTGCCGCCCCGTCTCCGGAGAGCTGACCTATGGCCTGGAACGCCTGGCCATGTACGTGCTGGGCGCGGAACACGTGATGGACATGCCCTTCAACGACCCGGACAGCCCGATCGCGCTGACCTATGGCGACATCTTCCGCCAGACCGAACAGGAATATTCGCGCTGGAACTTCGACCAGGCCGACACGGACATGCTGTTCCAGCATTTCAAGGACGCCGAGGCCGAATGCGCCCGCATCCTGGCCGCCGACCGCACCGACGGCGCTGGCCGCACCATCCCGATGGCGCATCCCGCCTATGACCAGGCGATCAAGGCCAGCCACCTGTTCAACCTGCTGGACGCGCGCGGCGTGATCTCGGTCACGGAACGCCAGGCCTATATCGGCCGGGTTCGGGCGCTGGCCAAGGGCTGCGCCGACCTGTTCCTGACCACCGATGCGGCGGGGTCGCCCGCGTGAACTGGGGCAAGGTCGCGGCGCTGGCCCTGCTGGGCAGCACCATCGCCGCGGGCGCGGGCATGTGGTACGCGCAGGAATACCTGTACTATGACCCGATCGACCCGAACGGCCCCGATGCCGCCATCGCGGTGACCACCCCCGCCGGCGAACGGCCCCTGACCCTGACCGGGTTCGAGGGGATCGATGCCGACAGCAGCCCGCTGCGCTGGCGCGCCTGCGCCACGGTGGACGCGGTTCCCGCCGATGCCCTGCCCTTTGACGACGCCACGCCCCTGAACGCGCCCGGATGGTTCGCCTGCTTCGACGCAGCGCGGATCGGCGGCGACCTGGAAAGCGGCGCCGCCCGCGCCGTGCTGTCGGTCAGCGAGATCCGCCCCGACGTGGACCGCGTGCTGGCCGTCTATCCCGACGGCCGCGTCTACGGCTGGCACCAATACAACGACAAGACCCCGGAACGCGGAGTGATGGACTGATGCCCGACCTGCTGATCGAGCTTTTCTCGGAGGAAATTCCCGCCCGCATGCAGGCCCGCGCGCGCGAGGACCTCAAGCGCCTGGTGACCGATGGCCTGGTTCAGGCCGGCCTGACCTATGCCAGCGCCGGTGCCTTCAGCACGCCGCGCCGCCTGGCCCTGGCGGTCGAGGGCCTGACCGCCGCCAGCCCTACCACGCATGAGGACCGCAAGGGCCCCCGCACCGACGCCCCCGATGCCGCGTTGGAGGGCTTTTTGCGCTCCACCGGGCTGACCCGCGACCAGCTGCAGGCCCGCGACGACAAGAAGGGCCAGGTCTGGTACGCCACCGTCACCAAGCCCGGCCGCCCCGCCGCCGACATCGTGGCCGAGGTGCTGGAGACGACGATCCGCAATTTCCCCTGGCCCAAATCGATGCGGTGGGGGACGGGCGGCCTGCGGTGGGTGCGCCCGCTGCATTCGATCCTGTGCATCCTGTCGGACGAGGCCGGCGCGACCGTCGTGCCGCTGACCGTCGACGGCATCGCGGCGGGCAACACCACCCGCGGCCATCGCTTCATGGCGCCCGACGTGTTCACGGTCAGCGGCTTTGACGACTATGCCGCCAAGCTGCGCCGCGCCCGCGTGATGCTGGACACCCAGGAACGCGCCGCCGAGATCCGGTCGCAGGCCGACAACCTGGCCTTTGCCCGCGGCTGGCAGATCGTCCCCGACGACGCCCTGCTGGCCGAGGTCGCGGGCCTGGTCGAATGGCCCGTGCCCCTGATGGGCGTGATCGAGGACCGCTTCCTGGCCCTGCCCCCCGAGGTCCTGCAGACCTCGATGAAGGAGCACCAGAAGTTCTTCTCCGCCCGCAATCCGTCAACGGGCCGGATCGAAGGGTTCGTGACCGTCGCCAACATCCAGACGCCCGACGACGGCGCGACGATCCTGGCCGGCAACCAGCGCGTCCTGGCCGCCCGCCTGTCGGACGCGGCGTTCTTCTGGGAAAACGACCTGCGCGAGGCGACATCGGGCATGGCAACCTGGGCCGCGGGCCTGGCGTCGGTCACCTTCCACAACAAGCTGGGCTCGCAGGCCGACCGGATCGAACGCATCGCGGCCCTGGCCCGCGAGATCGCGCCCTTGGTCGGCGCCGATCCCGATCAGGCCGAACGCGCCGCGCGCCTGGCCAAGCTGGACCTGCGCTCGGCCATGGTCGGAGAGTTCCCCGAACTGCAGGGCACGATGGGCCGCTACTACGCGCTGGAGGCCGGCGAACCCGAGGCCGTCGCCGACGCTGCCCGCGACCACTATTCGCCCCTCGGTCCCTCCGACGCGGTTCCGACCGCGCCCGTCTCGGTCGCCGTGGCGCTGGCCGACAAGATCGACACGCTGACGGGGTTCTGGGCGATCGACGAAAAGCCGACGGGATCGAAGGATCCGTTTGCACTTCGGCGGGCTGCCTTGGGGGTGATCCGCCTTTTGCAGGCAGGGTCGATAGCGGCGCCGCTAATGCAAATCGCTGAACAGGCCGTGAAACGTTCGGTCAAGTCGGCTCTGCTTAACAGTGCGGTAGGGACAAAAGGGCTCGCAAAAACCACGGCACCGGACGGGCAGTCTATTGCAGCGGAGCAGCATTTCATCTTTCCTGCGGCAATTCGAACGGGAGACATGGTTCTGGCCAGCAAAGCGGCAGAGCATGACGTTGATGCCGCTGTAGACGCAGGCGACTTCTACTTCACCGGCAGCAATGAGATTCAGCCGTTCCAAGATCAGGTGAAGGTGCTTCCCTATCGTGAAACTGCCAAAGATCTTCTCTCCTTCCTCCATGATCGACTGAAGGTATACCTGCGCGACCAAGGCATCCGTCACGACATCATCGAAGCCGTGCTGGCGCAGGAGGGCAATGACGACCTCGTCCGCGTGACTGCACGCGCCACCGCGCTGAATGCCATGCTGGCAACCGACGACGGCAGGAACCTGACCCAGGGCCTCAAGCGCGCGGGCAATATCCTGGCGCAGGCCGAGGAGAAGGACGGCGTCGAATACAGCTTCGGCGCCGACGTCAAGTTCGCCGAGACGGACCAGGAACGCGCCCTCTTCACTGCGTTGGACACCGCCGAACCGGCGATCCGCCACGCGACGGCCAGGCAGGACTTCCCCGCAGCCATGACCGCAATCGCAGCCCTGCGCACGCCGATCGACGCGTTCTTCGAGGCCGTGCAGGTCAACACCGACAGCCAGATCGTCCGGCGCAACCGCCTGAACCTGCTCAGCCGCATCCGCGAAGCCGGTCGCCAGATCGCCGACTTCACCCACATCGAAGGCTAAAGCCCCACCAAACGAAAACGGCCCGGAGATTGCTCTCCGGGCCGTCTTTGCATGTCCGCCCTGCCGCAGGGGAGCGCGAGGGGACGGTACGTCCCCTCGGCGGGGGGTGCGGGGGGCTGGCCCCCCGCCCTCCGTCGCGGGACGCAGATCAGACCGCGCGTTCCACCATCATGTGCTTGATCGACGCGATGGCCTTGGCGGGGTTCAACCCCTTGGGGCAGGTGTTGGTGCAGTTCATGATCGTGTGGCAGCGGTACAGCTTGAAGGGATCCTCCAGCTCGTCCAGACGCTCGCCCGTGGCCTCGTCGCGGCTGTCGATGATCCAGCGATAGGCGTGCAGCAGCGCGGCCGGCCCCAGGTACCGATCGCCGTTCCACCAGTAGGACGGGCAGGCCGTCGAACAGGAGGCGCACAGGATGCATTCGTACAGACCGTCCAGCTTCTTGCGGTCCTCGATCGACTGCTTCCACTCCTTGCCGGGGGTCGGCGTCTTGGTCTGCAGGTAGGGGTTCACCGACGCGTGCTGCGCATAGAAATGTGTCAGGTCCGGCACCAGGTCCTTGACCACCGGCATGTGCGGCAACGGATAGATCGCCACGTCGCCCTTGACCTCGTCGATGCCGAAGATGCAGGCCAGCTTGTTGCCGCCGTCGATCACCATCGCGCAGGACCCGCAGATCCCCTCGCGGCAGGACCGGCGGAAGGACAGGGTCGGGTCAATCTCGGCCTTGATCTTGATCAGGGCGTCCAGCATCATCGGCCCGCACTTGTCCAGATCGACGAAATACGTGTCCAGACGCGGATTTTCCCCGGTCTCGGGGTCCCACCGATAGATCTTGAATTTCTTGACGTTGGTTGCGCCCTCGGGCTTGGGCCAGGTCTTGCCGACGCGGATCTGACTGTTCTTGGGCAGGGTGAACTGGACCATGGGTAGCTCCTTTCAGAGAGTGCCTTCGGACGGCACATGGGCCGCAAACAGGGGTTGCGACCGGGCCACCAGATCGGCCACCCGGTCGCGGGCATGAGGGTTCAGCGCCAGCCCGTTCAGGCGGCGCAGGAATTCGGTGGCGCCGGGCGTCAGACGCTCCATCGCGCGGGATTCCAGCGGCGGCAATGCGTCCAAACGCGCATCAGGGACGCCCGCCAGCGACAGCAGCTGGCGGCCGGGACGATCGGCGTCCGCCTCGTCCTCAAGCCGCAGCCGGGTAACGGGAACAGACGACAGCGCGCCGTCCAACCGCCGCAGCAGATCGCCCCATCCGGACAGTTCGGACGTCTGCGCGCGGAATTCGGGCAGCGTCAGGGCATAGCCGTCGGTGCGCACGGCCTGCGCCCAGACCGATGGAAGCCACGCCGTCATCCGACGGGTATAGATCACGACATGCGGAGCAAAGCCGCGATCGGCCGCGACCTGCACCAGCGTCGCCAGCATCGCGGGCAGTGCCGGGAACAGACGGGTCTCTCCGCCGTTGCCGGGCATCGCGCCGGCCAGATTCTCATGGGACAGGATCACCGGGCGGTCGTCGTCCGGCAGACCGTCCAGCACCGTCTCGAACGCCGCGACCAGCGTGGCGCGGTGATCATCGTCAGGTGCAAGGCTGCATGCGATGGCCGCACGTCCAAGCGGACGCATCGGCGTCCCTTCTTCGGGCGTGCGGATCACGACCGCGTCCGCCAGCGCCGGGGCCGAACGGCGCAGGAACCGCTGCAGGCTGGTGGTGCCGGTCTTCTGGACGCCGACATGCAGGAACAGCGGCCGGCTCACCGCGTCCCCCGCCAGCCGGGCTGGTCGGCCAGCGCGCGCTCGGGCATCTGGCCCGACCGACGCTGGACGCAGCGGCTGAAGACGTCGGACGGATCACGGCCGCGGATGTAGTCGCTGCTGATCTCCAGCTCGACGCTGCCAAAGCCACGCGTGCCCCCCGACCCCGAGCCGACGCCCATCGCGATGCTGCCACGGGGGCGTTCGGCCATTTCGGCATCGCGCAGGCAGCTTCGTTCGGCCTGGTCCACCGGGACCGGACCGCAGGCCGCCACCACAGGCAGCAGACCCACGAAGATTGCCCGCGCGATCATCAGATCACGCCGTGCGCGCCGCGGCGGCGATGCACTGCGTCGTCGCCGGACGCGACACGATCGCGGCCACGCTGTCGGCGGTGCCGGTCACGCCCGAGCGCGACATCTGCGCGATGTCGATCAGCTCGGCGGTCGAGGCGTTGTTGACCACGCAGTCGGTATAGGGCGTGACGTTGACGCCCGGCAGGCGGCGCTGCATCTCGCTGTCGACGACGTTGCGGGCGATCTGGCGCGATGCCGCGTCCAGCACGGTCGGCGCGGGCGCGACGCCGGGGGCGGTCGGCACGGCGGGGCCGGTCATAGGGACCGGGGCGACGCAGCCCGCCAAGGTGGCGGCGGCAATGCCGAAAGCGGCGATGAGATTGAAGCGCATCAGTAAACCCTTTTCTTCGGAGCGATCTTTTGCAGGTCGATCCCGCCTTCCTCGGCCGTGGTCAACGGCTCCAGGTGGACGGGGCGGTAGGCCAGTTTAACCTTGTTCCCATCGACCCAGGCAAGCGAATGCTTGCGCCAGTTGGCGTCATCCCGCTCAGGGTAATCCTCGTGCGCATGGGCGCCGCGGCTCTCCTTGCGGGCCTCGGCCGCGACGATCGTTGTCAGGGCGTTGGGCATCAGGTTGGTCAGCTCCAACGTTTCCATCAGGTCCGTGTTCCAGATCAATCCGCGATCGGTGACCTTGATGTCATCCATCTTGCCCGCAATGCCCTCCATCTTGACCACGCCCTCGGCCAAGGTCTTGTCGGTGCGGAACACGGCGGCATCCAGCTGCATCGTGCGCTGCATCTGGTCGCGCAGCTCCGCGGTGGCCATCGTGCCGTTGGCATGGCGCAACCCGTCGAAGCGGTCCAGCGCGCGGTCGACCTCGGCCTTGTTGGTCGCGGGAACGGCACCGGCACGGTCCACGACCTCGCCGGCGCGGATCGCGGCGGCGCGGCCGAACACCACCAAGTCGATCAGGCTGTTCGACCCAAGACGGTTCGCACCATGCACCGACGCACAGCCAGCCTCGCCCACGGCCATCAGGCCGGGGAAGATCGCGTCGGGATTTTCTTCCGTCGGCGCAAGGACTTCGCCCCAATAGTTCGTGGGAATTCCACCCATGTTATAGTGAACCGTCGGCAGGACCGGGATCGGCGCCCGGGTCAGGTCGACACCGGCAAAGATCTTGGCGCTTTCACTGATGCCGGGCAGGCGCAAGTCCAGCGTCTCCGGCGGCAGGTGCATCAGGTTCAGGAAGATGTGGTCCTTGTCGGGACCGACGCCGCGACCTTCGCGGATCTCCATTGTCATGCAGCGGCTGACGACGTCGCGGCTGGCCAGGTCCTTGTAGGTGGGCGCATAGCGCTCCATGAACCGCTCGCCTTCCGAGTTCGTCAGGTAACCGCCTTCGCCCCGCGCGCCTTCCGTGATCAGGCAGCCAGAGCCATAGATGCCGGTCGGGTGGAATTGCACGAATTCCATGTCCTGCAGCGGCAGGCCCGCGCGAGCGACCATGCCGCCACCGTCGCCGGTGCAGGTATGGGCGCTGGTCGCGCTGAAATAGGCGCGGCCATAGCCGCCGGTCGCCAGCACCACCATCTTGGCGTTGAAGACGTGCATCGTGCCGTCGTCCAGCTTCCAGCAGACGACGCCGGTGCAGCGGCCATCGGTGATGATCAGGTCCAGCGCGAAATATTCGATGAAGAATTCCGCGTTGTTCTTCAGCGACTGGCCGTACAGGGTGTGCAGGATGGCATGGCCGGTGCGGTCGGCCGCGGCGCAGGTGCGCTGGACCGGGGGGCCTTCGCCGTATTCGGTGGTGTGACCGCCGAAGGGGCGCTGATATATGCGACCGTCCTCGGTCCGGCTGAACGGGACGCCGTAATGCTCCAGCTCGTAGACGGCCTTGGGGGCCTCGCGCGCCAGGTATTCCATGGCGTCGGTGTCGCCCAGCCAGTCCGACCCCTTGACGGTGTCGTACATGTGCCACTGCCAGCTGTCGGGGCCCATGTTGGACAGCGACGCGGCGATGCCGCCCTGGGCCGCGACGGTGTGCGAGCGCGTCGGAAAGACCTTGGTCACGCAGGCCGTGCGCAGCCCCTGTTCGGCCATGCCGAGCGTCGCGCGCAGACCCGCGCCACCGGCCCCGACGACGACCACGTCATAGTCATGAACGATTGTTTCGTAAGCTGCCATGTCGTCCTCAGATCGCGGGAAGGGTGAAGGCCATCTTGGCCAGCGCAAAGATGGCGGCGGCGATCACGCCCCAGCCAAAGATCGCGATGGCGACCATCGTCAGTTGCTGGGCAGTGCCGTGGACATAGTCCGCGATCGCCCCGCCCTGAGAGCCCTTGATGAAATGGATCATGCCCACGATGACGAACAACGCGGTGATGATGCCGGGAAAGGGTCGGCCGAAATGGGCCACGACCTGATCCTGGGGCAGGCCGATGGCGCCGCCCACGGCGATCAGGAACAAGGGCGTCAGCACGATCAGCGCGTAGCTGCTCATCGTGATGTTCCAGTGATGCGCGGTGCCGGCGCGGGCAGAGCCCAGACCCTGGGCGGCCTTGCGGGGGGTGATGTAACGCATGATGCCCTCAGCCGATGAAGAAGATGATCAGGCTCAGCACGGTCAGCGCGACCGAACCGATGATGATGGCCCAGGAGCCGCGCTTGGCCTCGTCGATCTCGAGGCCCAGGCCATTGTCGTAGAACAGGTGACGCACACCCGACAGCGCGTGGAACCACAGCGCCCAGGTCGAGCCGGTCATGATCAGGAAGCCCAGCCAGGACCGCAGGACCCAATCGGCCGTGGCGAAGGCGCCGGGGCTGCTGACCGCGGCGACCAGCCACCAGACCAGCAGCAGGATGCCCGCCGACAGTGCGTGGCCGGTGATGCGCGTCAGGATCGAGGTGACCGCGGGGATCGGCAGGCGATAGACCTGAAGATGGGGGGAAAGGGGCCGGTTGCCCCGGTTCACGTCGGCCATCGGCGGCCCTCCTTTGTCGGTTCAGCTTGTCCCGTCGCAGGGGCCCGGAAGGGACCGGGCTGGCCGCGCGGGCTGGCGATTGGTGCCGTTCTTGACGCTACAGATGCCATCTGTCATCCGCAGATACCACCCCGCGCGCGCAAATGACGCGGAAATGGGGCTTTGTGATCACAGGCACGGCGGCTGTGATCACAGGTTTCCCACCGTTAGCGGCGGACATCGAAACGTCGCGACTCGACGCGCCGTCACACCGGCATCAGCGCCCAATAGTCCAGATCCAGCAGCACGTCCGGCAGGTACTTGCCCTGATCGTCGCGCAGCGTGCCCGCCGGTGCGCCGTTCCGCGTCGCGACCAGCCGCAGGCGGATCGCGCCGACGCCCGGCGCATCCGTCGGCGCACGGTCTAGCACCTGGGACCAGGCGCGCACCGTATCGCCGGCAAAGCATGGATTGGCATGCGCGCCGGCATTCAGCGCCACGATCATCTGCGCGTTGGCCAACCCGTTGAAGGACAGCGCGCGCGCCAGACTGATGACATGGCCGCCATAGATCAGCCGCCGCCCGTCGGGACGATGCGTGGCGTCGAAATGCACCTTGGCCGTGTTCTGCCACAGGCGGGTGGCCAGCATGTGCTCGGCCTCCTCGATGGTGACGGCGTCGACATGATCGATGACCTCGCCTACGGCATAATCGCCCCACCGGTGCGGTTCCCCTGCCAGATCAAAGTCGTATTCGGCAAAGCTCAACCCTTCCGGCACGATCAGGTCGGCCGCGTCGACGCTGTCGGCCAGATCGGGAACCACCGCCTCGGGCGCGGGGGACTGGGGGTCGCGCTTGCGGACCATGACCCACCGGACATAGTCCAGCACGACCTCGTCCACCTGGTTCAGGCCCTGGGTCCGCACCCAGACCACGCCCGACTGACCGTTGGAGTTCTGCCGCAGGCCGATCACCTGGCTTTCGGCGCGCAGCGTGTCGCCCGGCCAGACCGGCCGCAGCCAGCGCCCCTGGGCGTATCCCAGATTGGCCACCGCGTTCAGGCTGACATCGGGCACCGTCTTGCCGAAGACCGTGTGGAAGGCCAGCAGATCGTCCAGCGGGCTGCCGTCCAGACCGCAGGTGATCGCGAATTCGTCCGACGAATACAGCGCATGCCGCGCCGGATAGAGCGCGTGGTACAGCGCCCGTTCGCCTTCCGCCACGGTGCGAGGCACGGCGTGGCGGATGGTCTGGCCGACGGTGTAATCCTCGAAGAACCGGCCGGGATTGGTCTTGGTCATTGCTGTCCCAGCTTCATGTCGGGGTGGTATTCGGCCTCGATCTCCTTGGTGACGGCCTGCCCCATGCGCATCACGCCCTTGATCGGGTCATGGGCCATGGACGGGCTGCCATGCAGCGACCAGCCCTTGGACAGGGCCTCGCTGACGCGGTGGCAGAACTTGGACGTGTCGTCGTCGGTGATGCAGCGATAGATCAGGGGCATGTCAGGCTCCTCCGAAGGGCCAGGGGCCGATCCAGCCGTGGATCAAGCCGATCACGATCATGACGATGACGGCGCCGACGGCGGCCATCGCCTCCTTGCGGGCGGGGAAGGGTCCGGTCGGGCGGACCCAGGGGCTGGCGCGGTTGATCGCCACCATCTCGACGAAGGACCAGGCCAAGAGGCCGCCGAACAGGATGAAGGACGGCGTGTCGCCGTTCACCAGCAGATGCGCGCCCGCCCACAGGGCAAAGCCCCACAGCATCGGGTGGCGGGTCATCGCGGTCACGCGGGTCTTCATGCCGCTGGCCGCGAACAGATAGAGGGCCACCAGGACCAGCAGGTTGTTGATTCCCACCAGTGCCGGGTTCGGCCCCCAGAAGAACGCGCCCTCGGCCCCGCGATAGCCGATGACCATCAGGATGATCGACAGGACCAACAGGCCCGTGACCATGCCCTTGCCCCGCTCGCCCATCGAGGCGCGGCTGGCGGGGGCCACCCGCTTGTAGAGATGCGCCGCCCACCACAGGGCCACGCCTAGGATCAGGATCAGCATCTGGCTTTCCTCTTGCTGGAGCTTGTGGCGCGCAGACTGCCCTTATTGCGCCATGGCCGCAATCGCCTGCGCACGGTCCAGCGTCTGGCGCGCGGTGGCGACGTGCAGGTTCTCGACGATGCGGCCATCGACGACGGCGACACCCCGCCCCTGCGCGGTGGCTGCATCAAAGGCCTCGATCTGGCGGCGGGCCAGGGCGACCTCCTCCTCGGTGGGCGCGAAGGCGGCGTTGGCGATGTCCAGCTGGGCGGGGTGGATCAGGGTCTTGCCGTCGAACCCCATGTCGCGGCCCTGTTCGCATTCCGCGCGCAGGCCGTCGTCGTCCTTGAAGGCGTTGAAGACGCCGTCGACGATCACCACCCCATGCGCCTTGGCCGCCAGCAGACAAAGTCCCAGCCCGGCCATCATCGGCAGGCGGTCGGCGCGAAAGCGGCTGCCCAGATCCTTGGCCAGGTCGTTCGTGCCCATCACCATCCCCGCCAGCCGCGGATGCGTCGCGATGGCGGCGGCGTTCAGCATGCCCAGGGGCGTCTCCATCATCGCCCAGAGCGGCGTGTCGGGGATCAGCGCGGCCAAGCGGTCCAGATCGTCCGGGCCGTCCACCTTGGGGATCAGCACCGCATCGATGTCCAGCCCGGCGCAGGCGCTGGCATCGTCCGCGCCCCATGCCGTGGACAGCGCATTGATGCGCACGATCCGCGCACGGGGGCCGTAGTCCTGGGTCAGGGCCTGGGCCAGCGCGTCGCGCGCGGCGGCCTTGGCATCGGGGGCCACGGCATCCTCAAGGTCAAAGATGATCGCGTCGGCGGCAAGGCCACGGGCCTTTTCCATCGCACGGGCATTGGCGGCGGGGATGTACAGAACCGAGCGGTAGGGACGAGCCATGAGAAACCTCCGAGCAACAATGTTGCGCCTTGGTGCCGCTTTGCGCCATATATGGCAAGCGAAAAATGCCGCACTGCGGCGATCAGCCCGCCAGCCCCTGCCAGATCAGCCGCAGCGACACCGCCAGTAGACCCCAGGTGATCAGCCGATAGAACAGCGCAGGCGGAATGATCCGCACCAGCCGCAGCCCCACCCAGACCGCCGCCAGCGACACCGGCATCAGCACTGCCGCCGTGGCCAGGTTCGCCGGCGACAGTTGGCCCAAGGCGGTATAGGGGATCAGCTTGACCCAGTTGCCGATGGCAAAGAACCAGGTCGTCGTGCCCGCATAGATCAGCGGCGACAGACGCAGGGGCTGGGCATAGACCTGCCACAGCGGCGCGCCCGCATGGCTGACGAAGCTGGTGTAACCCGCAAGCCCGCCCCAGATGGTGGCCGCCCTGCCCCGCGCGGGCCGGGGCACGGCGTCCAGTGCCGGTCGGATCAGCGCGTTCAGCGCGAATCCCAGTCCGATGACCCCCACGATCAGCGTGACGCCCCGCACAGGCACGACGCTGGCCGTCGCCCAGCCCACCGCGATTCCCGCCATCGCCCCGGGCAGCGCCAGCAGCAGCACGCGACGGTCCAGGTTGCGGCGGAACGCGATCAGCCCGCCCACGTCGGACACCACGTAGATCGGCAGCAGCAGCCCCGCCGCCTGCACCGGCGACATGACCAGCGACATCAGGGGCACGCTGATGATGCCGACCATGGCCAGCCCGCCCTTGGACAGGCCCACCGCGATCGCCGCGATCACGGCCAGCGCCCAGCCCGCGCCCGACAATTCCAGCATGGGCCTCTCCCTGCACGACGTGCAATCTGTGGCCCGTGGCGGGGATGAAGACAAGTGTTAGCACAACCATGCCACCCGGCCGTGGGACCGTCTTGCGATTCCTTGCGCGACCGCTTACCCCTGCCGCAACTTTTCACCACCCAATCGGAGGTTATCCATGGCCCGACCCAAAATCGCACTGATCGGTGCGGGGCAGATCGGCGGCACGCTGGCGCATCTGGCCGCGATGAAGGAACTGGGCGACGTCGTCCTGTTCGACATCTCGGAAGGCACGCCGCAGGGCAAGGCGCTGGACATCGCGCAATCGGGCCCGTCCGAGGGATTCGACGCCCGCATGAAGGGCGCCAACGATTACGCCGACATCGCCGGCGCCGACGTCTGCATCGTGACCGCGGGCGTTCCGCGCAAGCCGGGCATGAGCCGCGACGACCTCTTGGGCATCAACCTCAAGGTCATGAAATCCGTGGGCGAGGGCATCGCCAAGCACGCCCCCGACGCCTTCGTGATCTGCATCACCAACCCGCTTGACGCGATGGTCTGGGCGCTGCGCGAGTTTAGCGGCCTGCCCCACAACAAGGTCTGCGGCATGGCCGGCGTGCTGGATTCGGCGCGCTTCCGGCACTTCCTGTCGCTGGAGTTCAACGTGTCGATGCGTGACGTGACGGCCTTCGTGCTGGGCGGCCATGGCGACACAATGGTGCCACTGACCCGCTATTCCACCGTGGCCGGCATCCCGCTGCCCGACCTGGTCAAGATGGGCTGGACCACGCAGGAGAAACTGGACGGCATCGTCCAGCGCACCCGCGACGGCGGCGCCGAGATCGTGGGCCTGCTGAAGACCGGCAGCGCGTTCTATGCCCCCGCGACCAGTGCCATCGAGATGGCCGAGGCCTATCTGAAAGACCAGAAGCGCGTCCTGCCCTGCGCGGCGCATGTGGACGGTGCCTATGGCCTGAAGGGCATGTATGTCGGCGTGCCGACCGTGATCGGCGCCGGCGGCGTGGAAAAGATCATCGACATCAAGCTGGACCGCGACGAACAGGCGATGATGGACAAGTCGATCGAGGCCGTGAAGGGTCTGGTCGAGGCCTGCAAGGGCATCGATTCCTCGCTGGCCTGATCTTCGCTTGCGAAATCCCGGAACGGCGCGCCATGATCGGCGCGCCGTTTCCCGTTTCAGGTGTGCCATGCGCTGTCTTCTTGCCGTCCTGTCGCTGCTTGCCGCACCCGCCCTGGCGCAGGAGACGTCAGCCCTGATCGCGGAGCGGGGCCTGGCGGGGGCACGGACGCAGCTGCTGGCGCAGGCGCCCTCGGCCGACCGCGACCTGGCCATCGCCGCGACACGGTTCCTGGGCGGGGTCGAGGCCGCTTTCCAGGCCCGCCACCGGATCGGCGCGACGGACCCGCTGGTGCCCCTGCCGCTGCTGGGTGCGACGCTGCCACCGAACCCCGATCCGCAACCGATGACGGCCGATTTCGTCACCGCGATGATGCGCGACCTGTCGCAGGCCATGCAGGACACCCGCGACGCCCTGCCCGACGGCCCCGCGACGCTGACCCTGGACCTGCGCGACCTGTGGCTGGACGTCGACGGCGACGGCACCCGCGGCCCGGCCGAGGATCTGGCGGCGCTGTCGGGCCTGCCTTTGCCCGAAGGCCCGGCTGTGGTGCGGTTCGACGCCGCCGACATCCATTGGCTGCGTGCCTATACGCATCTGATCGACGGGGTGGCGACGCTGATCCTGGCCTTCGATCCCGAACCCGCGCTGGCGCATCGGATCGCGCTGGATGCGGCGCTGGCCGAACAGTTTGCCGAACCGCCCGGCCAGATGGCCCGCGCGCCCAATTTCGACATGCAGGCCCGTGCCTTCGGTCCGATCGTGGACCGGGTGGCGGTGGTGATCCAGACGCTGCGCCGCCAGCCCGACCCTGCGCTGACCCGCGCCGCGGGGGATCATCTGCGGGCGATGGTGGCCGCCAACCGCGTCTTCTGGACCGAGGTCGCGCAAGAGACCGACAACGACCGCGAATGGATTCCCAACGACGCCCAGCAGGCCGCGCTTGGCTTTGCCCTGCCGCCGGAGACGGGGTCGATGTGGCTGGCGATCCTGGACGAGGTCGACCAGGCATTGGCCGGACGGCTGCTGATCCCCTTCTGGCGCTTTGCCCCCGGACATGGGGTCGACCTGGCGATGTGGCTGGACGATCCGCGCCCGGTCGATGTGACGGACTGGGTCCAGGGCACCGCCGCCCTGCCCTATGCCCGCCCCGGCCTGACCGTCGGGCGCGACAACTGGGACAGGTTCCTGAACGGCTTTCAGGGCCGGGCGGGGCTTTACATGCTGCTGCTGAACTGACCGCGGCGCGCGAATCAACCTGCTTGCGCTATCGGCGCGGATGTTTGTGATCACGGCAAATCTGGCTGTGATCACATTCGGCGGCTTCCCGCCGGTTTTCGGCATTTTACGGGGAATTCGTTTCTGTGTGCCCTTCATGCGTGGCACAAGGCCCCAAATCTGTCGAACCGAATGAGGGGGTCGAGATGAACATCCACGAATACCAGGCCAAGGCGCTGCTGCGTCAATACGGCGCGCCCGTCAGCGAAGGCCGCATCGTGATGAAGGCCGACGAGGCCAAGACCTGCGCCAGCGAGATGGACGGTCCGCTGTGGGTCGTCAAGGCGCAAATCCACGCCGGTGGCCGTGGCAAGGGCCATTTCACCGAGGCTGCGGCCGGTGAGAAGGGCGGCGTCCGCCTGGCCAAGTCGGTCGAGGAAGCCGAGGAACTGACCCGCCAGATGCTGGGCCGCACCCTGGTCACGCACCAGACCGGACCGGCCGGCAAGCAGGTCAACCGCATCTATATCGAGGATGGCAGCGACATCGCGCGCGAGCTGTACCTGGCCCTGCTGGTGGACCGCCAGACCTCGCGCGTCAGCTTCGTCGCCTCGACCGAGGGCGGCATGGACATCGAGGAAGTGGCCGAGCACACCCCCGAGAAGATCGTCAGCTTCAGCGTCGATCCGGCGTCGGGCCTGTCGGACTTCCACGGCCGCCGCGTGGCCTTTGCCCTGGGCTTGGAAGGCCAGCAGGTCAAGCAGTGCGTGGCCCTGGTCAAGAACCTGTATCGCATGTTCATCGAGAAGGACATGGAGATGCTGGAGATCAACCCGCTGATCGTCACGCCCGAAGGCCAGATCAAGTGCCTGGACGCCAAGATGGGCTTTGACAACAACGCGCTCTATCGCCAGCCCGACATCATGGCGCTGCGCGACGAGACCGAGGAGGACAGCAAGGAGCTGGCCGCCTCCAAGTTCGACCTGAACTACATCGCGCTGGACGGCGAGATCGGCTGCATGGTGAACGGCGCAGGCCTGGCGATGGCCACGATGGACATCATCAAGCTGTTCGGCGCCGAGCCCGCCAACTTCCTGGACGTCGGCGGCGGCGCCACGACCGAGAAGGTCACCGAGGCGTTCAAGATCATCACCAGCGACCCGAACGTCAAAGGCATCCTGGTCAACATCTTCGGCGGCATCATGCGCTGCGACATCATCGCGGAGGGCATCATCGCCGCCGTGAAGGAAGTCGGTCTGCAGGTCCCGCTGGTTGTCCGCCTGGAAGGCACGAACGTCGAGCTGGGCAAGGAGATCATTGCCAACAGCGGCCTGAACGTGATCGCCGCCGACGACCTCAAGGACGGCGCCGAGAAGATCGTGAAAGCGGTCAAGGGCTGATCCATCCGGGCGCGCGGGTCACGCGCGTCCTCCTCTGGAACATCGCGGTGCGTCTGGCGCCGCTTACGCAAGGAGGCCATGATGGCCGTTCTCGTCGACAAGAATACCAAAGTCATCTGCCAGGGGATCACCGGATCCCAGGGCACCTTCCACACCGAACAGGCGATCGCCTATGGCACGCAGATGGTCGGTGGCGTGACGCCGGGCAAGGGCGGCACGGATCACCTGGGCATGCCCGTCTTCAACTCGGTCCACGAGGCCGTGGCCAAGACCGGCGCCAATGCGTCCGTGATCTATGTCCCGCCCCCGTTCGCGGCGGATTCGATCCTGGAAGCCATCGACGCGCAGATCCCGCTGATCGTCTGCATCACCGAAGGCATCCCGGTGCTGGACATGATGCGCGTCAAGCGCGCGCTGGCCGGATCGCAATCGCGCCTGATCGGGCCGAATTGCCCCGGCATCATGACCCCCGACGAATGCAAGATCGGCATCATGCCGGGCAGCATCTTCCGCCGCGGGTCGGTGGGCGTCGTGTCGCGTTCGGGCACGCTGACCTATGAGGCGGTCAAGCAGACCTCGGACGTGGGCCTGGGCCAGTCCTCGGCGGTCGGCATCGGCGGCGACCCGATCAAGGGCATGGAGCATATCGACGTGCTGCAGATGTTCCTGGACGATCCCGAGACCGAGTCGATCATCATGATCGGCGAGATCGGCGGATCGGCCGAGGAAGAGGCCGCCGAGTTCCTGGCCGAGCAGAAGCGCAAGGGCAAGTGGAAGCCCACCGCGGGCTTCATCGCGGGCCGCACCGCGCCTCCGGGCCGTCGCATGGGCCATGCCGGCGCGATCGTGTCGGGCGGCAAGGGCGACGCGGAATCCAAGATCGAGGCCATGAAGAAGGCCGGCATCATCGTCGCCGACAGCCCCGCGGGCCTGGGCGAGGCCGTGCTGAAGGCGATCAAGGGTTGATGATTTGACAGTCCGCCCCCCGGTACCCACCTGTTGGGGGGCGGATTGACGCAAAGGGAAAGACCGTGGACCAGCAGGCAGGCCATCACGACATGACAGCATCCGCACCCCGCGCGGGCCGGTGGCTGTCGCTTGTGGCGCTGCTGGGCCTTGCGGGCTGCGGGGACAGGATGACCAACGACATCCTGCCCGGCGGCATCCCGGCGCGCACCAACCTGCACCAGGCCAGCGGCCTGCCGCCAGAATCGGTGCGCACCGTATCACGGCGGGATTTCGGGTGGCGGGTGATCTATCGCCCCGCCTATGCCCCGCCGAATGCCGAAAGCCGCACCGCCGTCGCGCTGTGCGGCCTTGAACGTCGGGCCCCGCTGCGGATCCAGCAGCAGCCCCGGCTTGACCCGACCGCCGATCCCGGCGCCCGCATCTTCGACATCTACTGCGCCTGATCCAACCCATATTTGCCCTGAACGGGGACCAGCCATGACCGACCAGCCAAAGAACACCGATTTCCACGATTCCTCGTTCCTGCAGGGCCATAACGCGGCCTATGTGGAGCAGTTGTACGGCCAGTGGGCCAAGGACGCAGGCGCGGTGGACGAAGCCTGGGACAGCTTCTTCCGCTCGCTTGGCGACGATCAGGACGTGGCCGTCCGCGAATCCGAGGGTGCAAGCTGGAAGCGCGCCGACTGGCCGCCGGTCCCACAGGATGACACCACCAGCGCCCTGACCGGCGAATGGCCCTCCGCGTCCAAGGGCGACGCCGACGCCGCGATCAAGAAGATCGCCGCCAAGGCCGAGGAAAAGGGCCTGAAGCTGTCGACCGACCAGATGCGTCAGGCCGTGCTGGACAGCATCCGCGCGCTGATGCTGATCCGCGCCTTCCGCATCCGCGGACACCTGCACGCGCAGCTGGACCCCCTGGGCCTGCGCGAAGTGCCCGATCATGGCGAGCTGAAGCCCTCGACCTATGGCTTCGGTCCCGGCGACATGGACCGTCCGATCTTCATCGACAACGTCCTGGGCCTGGAGATCGCGTCGATCCGCCAGATCACCGACCTGATGACCCGCACCTATTGCGGCACGTTCGCGCTGCAGTACATGCACATTTCGAACCCCGAGGAAGCCGCCTGGCTGAAGGAGCGGATCGAGGGTTACGGCAAGGAGATCGCCTTCACCCGCGAAGGCCGCCGCGCCATCCTGAACAAGCTGGTCGAAGCCGAGGGCTTTGAGAAGTTCCTGCACGTCAAGTACATGGGCACCAAGCGCTTTGGCCTGGACGGCGGCGAGGCGCTGATCCCCGCGATGGAGCAGATCATCAAGCGCGGCGGTGCGCTTGGCGTGAAGGAGATCGTGTTCGGCATGCCGCACCGCGGCCGCCTGTCGGTCCTGGCCAATGTGCTGTCGAAACCCTACCGCGCGATCTTCCACGAGTTCCAGGGCGGCAGCTTCAAGCCCGAGGACGTGGACGGTTCGGGCGACGTGAAATACCACCTGGGCGCCAGCGCCGACCGTGAATTCGACGGCAACAATGTCCACCTGTCGCTGACCGCCAACCCCAGCCACCTGGAGGCCGTGAACCCGGTCGTGCTGGGCAAGGCGCGCGCCAAGGGCGACCAGCTGGGCGACCTGACCGACCGCAGCTCGGTCCTGCCGATCCTGCTGCACGGCGACGCGGCCTTTGCGGGCCAGGGCGTCGTGGCCGAATGCCTGCAGCTGTCGGGCATCCGCGGTCACCGCACGGGCGGCTGCATCCACATCGTGGTGAACAACCAGATCGGCTTTACCACCGCGCCGGCGTTCAGCCGCACCTCGCCCTATCCGACCGACATCGCGCTGATGGTCGAGGCGCCGATCTTCCACGTGAACGGTGACGACCCCGAGGCCGTGGTCCATGCCGCCCGCGTGGCCATCGAGTTCCGCCAGAAGTTCCGCAAGGACGTGGTTCTGGACATCATCTGCTATCGCCGCTTCGGTCACAACGAAGGCGACGAGCCGATGTTCACGAACCCGGCGATGTACACCAAGATCAAGGCGCAGAAGACCACGCTGCAGCTGTACACCGAACGCCTGGTCGCCGACGGGCTGATCCCCGAGGGCGAGATCGAGGACATGAAGGCCGCCTTCCAGGCGCACCTGAACGAAGAGTTCGAGATCGGCAAGAACTACAAGCCGAACAAGGCCGACTGGCTGGATGGCAAGTGGTCGGGCCTGAACCGCGAGGGCACGGACTATATCGCAGGCGAAACCGGCATCACCCCCGAGGTGATGACCCAGGTCGGCCGTGCGCTGACCAACGCGCCGGACGGGCTGACCCTGCACAAGACCGTGGGCCGCCTGCTGGAAGCCAAGAAGCAGATGTTCGAGACGGGCGAAGGCTTTGACTGGGCCACGGCCGAGGCGCTGGCCTTCGGTTCGCTGGTGACCGAGGGGCATGGCGTGCGCCTGTCCGGTCAGGACAGCACCCGCGGCACGTTCAGCCAGCGGCATTCGGCCTTCATCGACCAGAAGTCCGAGGACCGTTACTATCCGCTGAACAACATCGCCGAGGGTCAGGCCCGCTATGAGGTCATCGACAGCATGCTGTCGGAATACGCGGTGCTGGGTTTCGAATACGGCTATTCGCTGGCCGAACCCAACACGCTGACCCTGTGGGAGGCGCAGTTCGGCGATTTTGCCAACGGTGCGCAGATCATGTTCGATCAGTTCATCTCCTCGGGCGAGAAGAAGTGGCTGCGCATGTCCGGCCTGGTGATGCTGCTGCCGCACGGCTTCGAGGGCCAGGGCCCCGAGCACAGCTCGGCCCGTCTGGAGCGGTTCCTGCAGCAATGCGCCGAGGACAACTGGATCGTCGCGAACTGTACCACGCCCGCGAACTACTTCCACATCCTGCGCCGGCAGATCCACCGCGGCTTCCGCAAGCCGCTGGTGCTGATGACGCCGAAATCGCTGCTGCGCCACCCGCTGGCCATCAGCCGCGCCGAGGAGTTCCAGTCGGGTTCGACCTTCCACCGCGTGCTGTGGGACGACGCGCAGCGCGGCCGTTCGGACACCAAGCTGGTGGCCGACGACCAGATCAAGCGCGTCGTCGTGTGTTCGGGCAAGGTCTATTACGACCTGCTGAAGGCGCGCGACGAGGCCGGCATCACCGACACCTATCTGCTGCGCCTGGAGCAGTTCTATCCGTTCCCGGCACAGTCGATGGTCAAGGAACTGGGTCGCTTCAAGCAGGCCGAGGTCGTGTGGTGCCAGGAAGAGCCCAAGAACCAGGGCGGCTGGAGCTTTGTCGAGCCCTATCTGGAATGGGTGCTGGAGCGGCTTGGCGCCAAGCACACCCGCGCGCGCTATGCGGGCCGCAACGCCGCGGCCTCGGTCGCTACGGGCCTGGCATCGCGCCACAAGGCCGAACAAGAGGCGCTGGTCGCCAACGCCCTGAACCTTGAAGGATGATCCGATGACCACCGAAGTCCGCGTGCCCGCCCTGGGCGAATCCGTCACCGAGGCCACCATCGCCACCTGGTTCAAGAAGCCCGGAGACCGCGTCGAGGTCGACGAGATGCTGTGCGAGCTGGAGACCGACAAGGTCACCGTCGAGGTGCCCAGCCCCGCCGCCGGCACCCTGGCCGAGATCGTCGCCGCCGAGGGCGAGACGGTCGGGCCCGACGCGCTGCTGGCCCAGATCAGCGAGGGTGGCGAAGCCGCCGCCCCCGCCCCGAAACCTGCCAAGGCCGAAGCACCGGCCGAAAAGACCGAGGAACAGAAGACAATGAGCGGCAATTCCGTGGACGTGATGGTCCCGTCCCTGGGCGAAAGCGTGACCGAGGCGACCGTCGCCACCTGGTTCAAGAAGCCGGGCGACCGCGTCGAGGCCGACGAGATGCTGTGCGAGCTGGAGACCGACAAGGTCTCGGTCGAGGTCCCGGCCCCTGCCGCGGGTGTCCTGGCCGAGATCCTGGCCGAGGAAGGCGCGACCGTCGACGCCAAGGCGCGCCTGGCGATCATCACCGAGGGTGCCGCCGGCACCGCGGCGCCCAAGGCGTCGGATGCGCAGGAGACCGTCCTGCCGAATGCCGGCCCCGAGGAGACCAAGCCGCGCGACGTCGAGGATGCACCCTCGGCCAAGAAAGCCATGGCCGAGAAGGGCGTCAGCCGCGACCAGGTCCAGGGTTCGGGCCGTGACGGCCGCGTGATGAAGGAGGACGTGGCCAAGGCCAAGGCGACCCCCGCCCCCGCCGCGAAGGCCCCCGCCGCCCCCCGCCCGGCCGAGGATGCTGCGCGTGAGGAGCGGGTCAAGATGACCCGCCTGCGCCAGACCATCGCCCGCCGCCTGAAGGACGCACAGAACACCGCCGCGATGCTGACGACCTACAACGAGGTCGACATGTCCGCGATCATGGGCCTGCGCAACGAGTACAAGGACGCCTTCGAGAAGAAGCACAAGGTCAAGCTGGGCTTCATGTCCTTCTTCGTGAAGGCTTGCTGCCACGCGCTCAAGGAAGTCCCCGAGGTCAATGCCGAGATCGACGGCACCGACGTGGTCTACAAGAACTACGTCAACATGGGTGTCGCGGTGGGCACGCCTTCGGGTCTGGTCGTGCCGGTCGTGCGCGACGCCGACCAGAAGGGCTTTGCCGCCATCGAGAAGGAGATCGGCGAACTGGGCCTGAAGGGCCGCGACGGCAAGCTGTCCATGGCCGAGATGCAGGGCGGCACCTTCACCATCTCGAACGGCGGCGTCTACGGCTCGTTGATGTCGTCGCCGATCCTGAACCCCCCGCAGTCGGGCATCCTGGGCATGCACAAGATCCAGGAGCGCCCCGTGGTCGTCGGCGGTCAGATCGTCATCCGTCCGATGATGTACCTGGCACTGTCCTATGACCACCGGATCGTCGACGGCAAGGGCGCCGTGACCTTCCTCGTCCGCGTCAAGGAAGCGCTGGAGGATCCGCGCCGCCTGCTGATGGATCTCTGATCCCGTCGGGGGCCCTTCGGGGCCCCTCTCGCACCACGGGCTTGCGCTGCCACCGGCGCAGGACCAAAGCTGGGGCGTCACGAACCGGAGCCTGACCCATGCAACTGATCGTCCGCTACACCCATGCCGACCCTGCCACGTTCCGCACGGCCTTCGACGCCGATGCCGAGGATCGGGGCCGCAACGGCCTGACGCTGCTGCAACTGTGGCGCGAGGATGACGGTCATTCCTGGGCGCTGTTCCAGATCGGAAACCCGAAGGCCGCCCGCGATTACCTGGAAGGCGCGGCGGCGGTCTTCGCGACCCAGGCCGGCGTCACCGCCACCGACGCGCATTTCGTGGAAACCGTCTGATGCCCCCCGAGGTCGCAGCCCTGGCCGTCGCCGGCCTGATCCAGACCGCGCAGTTCGCGACCTATTCCGTGATGGCGCAGCGCCAGGTCGGCCGCCGCGCCGCCATGAGCCCGCGCGACGGCGGCAAGGTCGAGCTGACCGGGACGGCTGGCCGCCTGCAGCGCGCTTTCAACAACCATTTCGAAGGCCTGATCATGTTCACCCTGGCGGTGGTCGTGGTCACGCTTGGCGACGCATCCGCCACGCTGACCGCGATCTGCGCTTGGACCTATGTGGCCGCGCGCATCCTCTATATCCCCGCCTATGTGCGGGGCTGGGTGCCGGGCCGCTCGATCATCTGGGTCGTCGGCTTTGCGGCGACGGTGCTGATGATCCTCTTTGCCCTGATTTCTTCTTTGTAAAAATACCCCGCGGGGCCCGGGGGCGCGAAGCCCCCGGCCGCGGTCTGACAAAAGGAACTGCCATGTATGATCTCATCGTGATCGGCGCCGGCCCCGGCGGCTATGTCTGCGCCATCCGCGCGGCGCAGCTGGGCCTGAAGGTCGGCGTGGTCGAGGGCCGCGAGGCTCTTGGCGGAACCTGCCTGAACGTCGGCTGCATCCCCTCCAAGGCCCTGCTGCATGCCAGCCACATGCTGCACGAGGCGCATGAGAACTTTGCCAAGATGGGCCTGATGAACGCCCATGTCGACGTCGACTGGACCAAGATGCAGTCCTACAAGGCCGACACGGTCCAGGGGAACACCAAGGGCATCGAATTCCTGTTCAAGAAGAACAAGATCGACTGGATCAAGGGCTGGGCCTCGATCCCCGAAGCCGGCAAGGTCAAGGTCGGCGACACCGTCCACGAGACGAAGAATATCGTCATCGCCACCGGATCGTCCCCCGCCGCGCTGAAGGGCGTGACGGTCGACAACGACGCGGGCGTGATCGTCGATTCCACCGGCGCGCTGGCCCTGCCCAAGATCCCGAAATCCATGGTCGTGATCGGCGCAGGCGTCATCGGTCTGGAGCTGGGTTCGGTCTATGCCCGCCTCGGCGCCGAGGTAACGGTGGTCGAATACCTGGACGTCATCACCCCCGGCATGGACGGCGAGGTGCAGAAGCAGTTCCAGAAGATGCTGTCAAAGCAGGGCCTGTCCTTCGTCATGGGCGCCGCCGTGCAGTCGGCCGAGGCCAAGGACGGCCAGGCCACCGTTACCTATGCGCTGAAAAAGGATGACAGCACCCATAGCCTGACCGCAGACGTGGTCCTGGTCGCCACGGGCCGCCGTCCGCATGTGGAGGGCCTGGGCCTCGACGCGCTTGGCGTGACCATGACCGATCGCGGCTTCGTGCAGGTCAACGATCACTGGGCGACCAGCATCAAGGGCGTCTATGCCATCGGCGACGCGGTGCCCGGCCCGATGCTGGCCCACAAGGCCGAGGACGAGGGCATGGCGGTGGCCGAGGTCATCGCGGGCAAGCATGGCCATGTGAACTATGGCGTCATCCCCGGCGTGATCTACACCACCCCCGAGGTCGCCAATGTCGGCCTGACCGAGGAGCAGGCCAAGGAAGGCGGGCGCAAGGTCAAGATCGGCAAGTTCCCCTTCATGGGCAATGCCCGCGCCAAGGCGCAGTTCCTGGGCGAGGGCTTCGTCAAGCTGATCGCCGATGCCGAGACCGACCGCATCCTGGGCTGCCACATCATCGGCCCATCTGCGGGCGACCTGATCCACGAGGTCTGCGTGGCGATGGAGTTCGGCGCCTCGGCCGAGGATCTGGCCCTGACCTGCCACGCGCATCCGACCGTGTCGGAAGCCGTGCGCGAGGCCGCGCTGGCCTGCGGCGGCGGCGCCATTCATGCCTGACGCGCGTATGGTGGCGGGGGCCATGCCCCCGCGGCCTGCGGCCCATCTGGGTCGGCGCGGGCTGCTGATCTCGATCTTGGCGCTGGCCGCGTGCGGCGGTGGCGGGGTCCGGTCAGGCAGCAACGGGCGGATCGGCGGTTCGGGCCTCTACCCGAACGAGACGCCCTATCTGCGCCAGCGCATCAACTTCTGGGCACGCCATTACGACGTACCCAGTTCGCTGGTCCAACGGGTGATCCTGCGCGAATCCAGCCACCGTCCCGACATGCGGAACGGCCCGTATCACGGGCTGATGCAGATCGCGCCGCAGACCGCGCGCACGATGGGCTATCGCGGGCCGGATCGTGGTCTGCTGGATGCCGACACGAACCTGCGCTATGGCGTGAAGTACCTGCGCGGCGCCTGGATGGTGGCCGAGGGCGACCCCGACCGTGCCGTGATGTGGTATTCGCGCGGCTACTACTACGAGGCCAAGCGCAAGGGCCTGCTGAAGCGGACCGGACTCAGCGGCTGAGGATCAGCCGCCCGCGATGATGCGGACATAGTTCCGCGTCTCGCGATAGGGCGGGATGCCGCCGTGCTTCTGCACCGCGCCGGGCCCCGCGTTATAGGCGGCCAGCGCCAGCGTCCAGTTGCCGAACTGGTTGTACATCATCCGCAAATAGCGCGCCCCGCCGTTCAGGTTCTGCACAGGATCGTTGGGGTTCACCCCCAGCTTGGCGGCCGTTCCCGGCATCAGCTGCGCCAGTCCCATCGCACCCTTGTGGCTGCGCGCGTTCGGGTTCCAGCCCGATTCCTGCTGGACCAGCCGCAGGAACAGGTCTTCGGGAATGCCGTGACGCTGCGCTGCCTGGCGCGCATGGGGCAGATATTCGCTGCGCCGGCCCGTATAGCGGGGAATGTTCGGCGCCGTTTCCAGCAGCACCTCCTGGCGGCCCGCATTCGGCTGCAGCCGGGCAGAGGACTGGTACTGGGTCGACAGGCGCGAATCCATCAGCCGGGTCTGGCGCGCGAACTGTTCGGCGCGGGACTTGGAGGAGGCGCCCGACAGGCGCAGGCCCTGCGCGTCGGCAGGCAGTGCCAGGCTTCCGATCACCGCTGCACAGAAGGTTGCCTTCAGGGTATGGCCTAGCCGCATGATCTCCGCCCTCGTCCTTGTCGCACCGGCCTGTCGCCGCTTTTGTCCCGGACTATACACGAAATCGGTCATGCTGCCAGTCGGGCCTTGGCGCTACGCGACTTCCTGCTTGGCTTCACCCGGCGGGCTGGGCTAGACCCGACGCAAAGGCACATAATCCAAGGATCCTGATCATGGCAGGCAGCGTCAACAAGGTCATTCTGGTCGGCAATCTTGGCCGCGACCCGGAAATCCGCAGCTTTCAGAACGGCGGCAAGGTCGCGAACCTGCGCATCGCCACCTCCGAGAACTGGAAGGACCGCACCACCGGAGAGCGCAAGGAGCGCACCGAGTGGCACACCGTCGCCATCTTCAACGAGGGCCTGGTGGGCGTCGTCGAACGCTATCTCAAGAAGGGCAGCAAGGTCTATGTCGAGGGCCAGCTGGAAACCCGCAAGTGGCAGGACCAGTCCGGCCAGGACCGCTACTCGACCGAGATCGTCCTGCGCGGCATCGGCGGCACGCTGACCATGCTGGACGGCGCAAGCGGCGGTGGCGGCGGCATGGGTGGTGGCGGCATGGGCGGCGGTGGTCGCGACAGCGGCGGCTATGACGACTATAACCAGGGCGGCGGATCGTCGTCGTCGCGCGGCGGCGGCGGCGGCCAGGGCGGCGGACGCGCCGATTACGACGACGAGATCCCGTTCTGATCCGATCAGGGCGAATCACCGGAAAGGGGTGGCCATGGGGTCGCCCTTTTTCGTTGCCGGCGCGCGACGCGATCTTGCCGGCGCGCACCCCGCCCTTGCCGCAAGTTGCGCGGCGGGCGGTCCGGGCTTTGCGAATGATCCTGCGCTTGCAATGCGTCCGCGCTGGCGGTTTCTGGGCTGATCCCTGCGCGGGACGGCCCGCGCGCCTGCCACAGGAAGGCTTGCAGATGGCACTGACACTTACCGATCTGACCGCACCCCAGGGGTTCGAACGTCTGGTTCTGGCACAGGACCCGCAGGCCGGGCTGCGCGCGCTGATCTGCCTGCATTCGACCACGCTCGGCCCTGCCGCGGGCGGGTGCCGCATGTGGGCCTATGCCGACGACGATGCCGCGATCCATGACGTGACCCGCCTGGCCCGCGGCATGACATACAAGAACGCGATGGCCGACCTGGGCCTGGGCGGCGGCAAGGCGGTCATCATCGGCGACGCGCGCACCGACAAGACCCCGGCGATGATGCGTGCCTTCGGCGAGGCCGTCGACGCGCTTGGCGGCACCTACTGGACGGCCGAAGATGTCGGCATCTCTCCGGCGGACATGGCCCATGCGGCCGAGGCGACGCGCTTTGCCGTGGGCCTGTCGGGCGCCTCGGGCGACCCCTCGCCCTGGACCGCCGAAGGCGTGTTCCGCTGCCTGCGCGTGGGCGCGCGCCATGCGTTCGGCACGGACGATCTGACCGGGCGGCGGGTGCTGGTGCAGGGGCTGGGCCATGTCGGCCTGTCGCTGGCCGAAAAGCTTGCCTCCGCAGGGGCACGGCTGATGGTGACCGACATCCATCAGGCGGCGCTGGACGACGCCGCGACACGCCTTGGCGCGACCGTGTGTGCGCCCGACGCGGTCTTCGATCAGCAGATGGACATCCTGGCTCCCTGCGCCTTGGGCGGCGTGCTGACGCGGGACACCGCCACGGCGCTGACCGCGACGCTGGTCTGCGGCGCCGCGAACAACCAACTGGCCGATGACGGCGTGGCGGACATCCTGGCCGCACGCGGCATCACCTATCTGCCCGACTATGTCGTGAACGCCGGCGGCATCATCAGCGTCGCAAGCGAGATCCACGGCAAGCCCGACGCCTGGCGCCTGGACCGCCTGACCGCCATCGCCGGCCGCGTCGATCAGATGCTGACCCGCGCGCGCGACACGGACCAGCTGCCCTCGGCCGTGGCCGATCAGATGGTGCACGACATGCTAACCACCCGTCGCGCCGCCTGAGGCGGCTTCGGCGACAGCCAGCCGTGGCGGCCCCCTCGATGGGGGCTGTCGCGGCTTCGCGGGCCGGGACGGACGCCTAGCGCGCGTCGTGCAGGACGCGTGCCAGCATGTTACCTTCGACCGCGTCGCTGACGAAGGCCTCGCCGATCCCGCGGGCCAGCACGAAACGCAGCTGGCCGTCCACGACCTTCTTGTCCTGCCCCATCAGCGCGATCAGGCCCGCATCGTCCGGCAGGGCGCCGGGGATCTCGGACAGTCGTGCGGGCATGCCCATCTGGTGCAGATGCGCCAGGACGCGGCTCGGCGCCTCCTGCGAACACAAACCCATCCGTGCCGACAGATCGAAGGCCAGCGCACAGCCGATGGCCACGCCCTCGCCATGCAGCAGCCGGTCCGAATACCCGGTCGCCGCCTCCAGCGCATGACCGAAGGTGTGGCCCAGGTTCAGCAGCGCGCGTTCGCCCTGCTCGGTCTCGTCACGGGTGACGATGCCCGCCTTCATCGCCACCGAATGCGCGACCGCCTGCTGGCGCAGGCCCGCATTCCGCGCCAGGTCGGGCCCGTTCTCCTCCAGCCAGGCAAAGAAAGCCGCATCCCCCAGCAGACCGTACTTGGCGACCTCGCCATAGCCCGACAGGAAATCGCGCGGGCGCAGCGTGTCCAGCACGTCGATATCGGCCAGGACCAGTGAGGGCTGGTGGAACGCGCCGACCAGGTTCTTGCCATGCGCGCTGTTGATCCCGGTCTTGCCGCCCACGCTGCTGTCGACCTGCGCCAACAGCGTCGTGGGCAGCTGCACGAACCGCACCCCGCGCCGCAGGATCGCCGCCGCAAAACCCACCAGGTCACCGATCACCCCGCCGCCAAGCGCCAGGACGACGTCGCGCCGCTCGACCTGCTGGTCCAGCAGCCAGTCGACGCAGGCCGTCAGATGCGGCCAGCTTTTGGTCCCCTCCCCGGCCGGCAGGACCAGCGCCTCGCTGGCGATCCCCGCGTCGCGCAGCGCGGCCTGCAGCGGCGCCAGATGCAGGCCTGCCACCGTCGCGTCGGTGACGATCGCCACGCGCGGCCGCGATAACAGCGGGGCGATCTCGGCACCCGCGCGACCCAGCAGGCCCTGCCCGATGCGCACGTCATAGGCGCGCGCTCCAAGGGGCACGGGAACGGTGACGGGATCGGTCATGGCTTCTCCTGGGTCAGGGTGGGATGGGCGGCGGTCAGTTCGGCGATCAGGCGGGTCGCGGTCGCCTCGATCGTGTCGCCGGCGCGGGACACGAATTCCAGGTCCGCCAGCGCATAGACGGGGCTGCGTTCCGCCAGCAGGCGCAGCAGCGTGCCCTTTGGGTCGGCGGTCTGCAGCAGGGGGCGCGTCGGGCGCTGGCGCACGCGCGCCCACAGCGTCTCGGGCGAACAGTTCAGCCAGACGGACAGGCCCCGTTCCCCGATGATCTGCCGGTTCTCGGGGCGCATCCACGCGCCGCCCCCGGTCGAGACGACGCCCGGTGCCCCCGCCAGCAGGCGCGACAGCACCTGCGCCTCGCGCGCGCGAAAGAACGCCTCGCCATCGCGGGCGAAGATCTCGCTGATGGACATGGCCGCCGCGGCCTCGATCTCGGCGTCGGAATCGGTGAACGGCACGCGCAGCCTGCGGGCCAGTTCCGACCCGATGGCGGTCTTGCCCGCGCCCATCATTCCGATCAGCACGATATGGCGCGTCAGCACCTGTGTCATCCGGCCCCCCGTCAATCGGGTGACTGAATGACGTGATCTTTCGGAAATTGCCATATATATTCGCCCCGAGCCGGCCCAAGACCGGTGCAAGAACACAGAAAACACGGTCGAGCAAAGGCGAATGCAATGCGGATGTTGAAACTGCTGGTGGTGCTGATTCTGGCGGGCCTGGTCGGCCTCGCGGGCTATGCCTATTTCGGCGACATGGCCCCGACCCGCCAAGAGGTCCGCACCCCCCTGCAGCTGGACACCCCCGCGGCCGAACAGCCGGCCGAGGCTGCCGGTGACTGACAGAACCACCCTTTGCGCACTGGTCCTGGCGCTGCTGCCCAGCCTTGCCCTGGCGCAGCAGCAGCCCCTGTCGGCCAGCGACTGGCTGTCGGGCAGCGTCCGCGGCCCGGTGCGCGAAAGCTCGGCCTGGCGGCCCGGCGACGCCCCGCCACCCCGGCCAAGCGCCAGACCGCAGCCGGTGGCCACCAGCGGCGCCGTGGGTCCGGTGCAGGTCACCCGCCTGGACCAGGGAAACCCAGACCACACCGGCACGCAAAGCCCCCGCCGCGCCGGGCTGCCGGCCGACCTGTGGGCGGGCAGCGACCCCGCGCAGCTGTCGCAGATGGTGCTGGCCACGCCCGCCCGCCTGCAATCCATGCAGGCGTTGCTGAAGCGCGTGCTGACCGCGCAGTTGGCCCCCCCGGCCGCGCCAGAAGGGATGCGGGGGCAGCTGTTCCTGTCGCGCGCCGACCGCCTACTGGACATGGGCGCGCTGGACGAGGCGCAGTCGCTGCTGGTCGCCGCCGGCCCCGGCCAGCCCGAGATCTTTCGCCGCATGTTCGACATCGCCCTGCTGGAGGGCGACGAAGGCCGCGCCTGCGCGATCATGAACGGCACCCCCGGCATCGCGCCCAGCTTTGCGGCACGCATCTTTTGCCTGGCGCAGACCGGGGATTGGGCCGCGGCGGCGATCGGCTTGCACGGCGCCGAGGCGCTTGGCCTGATCGACGAACGCCAGGCGATCCTGCTGACGCATTTCCTGGACGACGCCTTCGTCGACACGGCAGAGCTGCTGGCCCCCGCCGACCGCATGACCCCGCTGGAATTCCGCATCCACGAGGCCGTGGGACAGCCCCTGCCGACGCAGCCCCTGCCGATGGCCTTCGCGCAATCCGACCTGCGCCTGAACAGCGGCTTCAAGGCCCGGCTTGAGGCGGCCGAGCGTCTGGCGCGCACCGGCGCCCTGCCCGCCGCAACCCTGCGCCAGATCTATGGCGAACAGCGGCCCGCGGCATCGGGCGGGGTCTGGGAACGCGCCGGCGTCATGCGCACGCTGGAGGCCGCGCTGGCGGGCGGCGATCTGGCGCAGGCCCTGCCCCGCGCCTTCGACGAATTCCGCGCAGCCGGGATGGCCGACCTGCTGGCGGCGATGGTCGCGGCCGACCTGCCCACCGGCATCACCGATCCCCGCGCCGCCGAGGTGGCCGACCTGTTGCGCGCCTGGATGGGCCTGCCCGACAGCGTGATCCCCGATCCCGCGCCCGAGATGGCCGCACCCCCCGCCACGCCACCCGACACCCGTCGCGGAGAGGCGCTGTTGACCGCGATGGCCGATATCGACGCGGCGCTTGAGGGCGATCTGGCCCGCGCCGGGCGTGGCATAGCCATGCTGCGCGCTCTTGGCCTGGACCCCGATGCCGACCGCGCCGAGGCGCAGATCACCCTTCTGCCGCAGATGCAGGCCCCGCAATGAGCGCCGACCACAACGCCATCGGCGCCTTTCTGGACGCCCAGGCCGCCGAGGCCGGGGCCGCGCGGAACACGCTGCTGGCCTATGGCCGCGACCTGCGCGACCTGTCGGACTGGCTGGGCGCGCGTGCGTTGTCGCTGGCCGGGCTGACGCGCGAGCAGGTCGAGGATTACCTGTCCCATTGCGACGCGCAGGGCCTGTCGCGGGCCACCCGCGCCCGCCGCCTGTCGGCCATCCGACAGTTCACCCGCTTTGCGCTGGAGGAGGGCTGGCGCGAGGACGACCCCGCCATCCGCATCGCGGGCCCCGGCCGCGCCAAACGCATCCCGCGCACGCTGGACCGGGCCGAGATCCAGGCGCTGCTGGACGCCGCCCCCGGCATCGGCCGGGGCCGGATCGACCGCACGCGCAACATGTGCCTGATCGAGCTGCTGTACGCGACCGGCATGCGCGTCACCGAACTGGTCAGCCTGCCGGTGGCCGGGTGCCGGGGCGATCCGGCGGTCCTGGTGATCCGCGGCAAGGGCGGCAAGGACCGGATGGTCCCCTTGGGCCAGGCCGCCCGGACCGCCCTGCGCGACTGGCTGGAGATCCGCGACAACGCCCCCCAGGGCAGCCCGCTGTACCGCCTGCTGGCGGGTCGCGGCGCGCGCTGGCTGTTCCCCGCACCGGGCGCGGCGGGCCACCTGCCGCGGCAGAGCTTTTCGCGCCTGCTGGGCCAGATGGCGGTGGCGGCGGGCATCGATCCCGCGCGCGTGACGCCGCACGTGATCCGCCACGCCTTTGCCACCCACCTGCTGGAAGGCGGCGCCGACCTGCGCAGCATCCAGATGCTGCTGGGTCATGCCGATCTGGGCACGACGGAAATCTATACTCATGTGCTGAACCATCGCATGCGCGATCTGGTTCTGAACCACCACCCTCTGGCGCGCGGCGTGTCGCCTGACGATGCCGCCAACACCAACTGACCGGGACCTCATGGACCAACTTACCTCTGCGCTCGACTTTGCGGCCGTCGTCACCATCGCGGCGATCCTGATCTGCCTGATGCTGTCGGCCTTCTTTTCGGGGTCCGAGACCGCGCTGACCGCATCCAGCAAGGCCAAGCTGCGGGCCCGCGCCGACCGGGGCGACAGCGGCGCCGAAGCCGCCGTCCGCGTCACCGCCGACAGCGAGAAGCTGATCGGGGCGATCCTGTTGGGCAACAACGTCGTCAACATCCTGGCCGCCAGCCTTGCGACCGCGCTGTTCACGCGCCTGCTGGGCGCGGGCGGCGTGGCGATCGCCACGCTGGTGATGACCGTGCTGGTGCTGATCTTCTCCGAGGTGATGCCAAAGACCTATGCCATCTCTGCCCCCGAAAAGGTGGCAAGCCTAGTGGCACGTCCCATCGGCATCCTGACCGTCATCCTGTCCCCGATCGTCAGCGTCGTGCGCCTGATCGTGGGGGGCATGCTGTCGGTGGCCGGCCTGAAGACCGATCCCGGCAAGCACATGTTTTCGCTGGAGGAGGAGATCGAGGGGGCGCTGTCCCTGGGCCACGCCCAGGGCGCGGTGAACAAGGAGGACCGCGACCGACTGCTGGGTGCGCTGGACCTGGGCAACCGCACGGTCGAGGAGATCATGCGCCACCGTTCGGAGATCCAGATGATCGACGGTGACCTGCCGCCCGAGAAGATCCTGGAACTGGTCCTGGCCAGCCCGCACACCCGCCTGCCCGTCTATCGCGAGGAGCGCGAGAACATCGTGGGCGTGATCCACGCCAAGGACCTGCTGCGCGCGGTGAACCGGGCCGTGGGCGATGCGGGCGATGCCAGCGCCGCGCGGCGGTTCGATCTGGCCGCGGTGATGATGCCCCCCTATTTCGTCCCCGAGACCAGCGTCCTGGACGAGCAGATGCGCGAGTTCCTGAAGCGCCGCACCCATTTCGCGCTGGTCGTGGACGAATACGGATCGCTGCGCGGCCTGATCACGCTGGAGGACATCATCGAGGAGATCGTCGGAGAGATCGCCGACGAGCACGACACTGAGGAGGACCAGACCCTCAAGCCCAACGCCCATGGCGATTACCTTGTCGAGGGCGGCATGACCATCCGCGACCTGAACCGCCAGCTGGACTGGACCCTGCCCGACGACGAGGCCAACACCATCGCGGGCCTGGTGATCCACATGGCGCAGTCGATCCCCGAACAGGGACAGGTGTTCAGTTTCGCGGGCTATCGCTTCGAGGTCGTCACGCGGCGCGAGAACCGCATCACCCGGCTGCGCATCCGCCCCCTGCCCACGGCCACCGACGGCTGACCGGGGGCGGCTTGCAACCGCCTGTGCCAACCCATAACAACGCGCCAACCCCACGTGCCGCAAGGAACATCCCATGGACATCGCCGCCCGCCGCACCGCAGACCCCGCCCATTGGAACCTGGCCAGCGCCATCCGCGTGCTGTCCATGGACGCGGTCGAGGCCGCCAATTCCGGCCATCCCGGCATGCCGATGGGCATGGCGGACGTGGCCACCGTCCTGTTCCGCAACCACCTGAAGTTCGACGCCAGCGCGCCGCACTGGTTCGACCGCGACCGGTTCATCCTGTCGGCGGGCCACGGGTCCATGCTGATCTACAGCCTGCTGCACCTAACCGGCTATGAGCAGATGACGCTGGACCAGGTGCGCAACTTCCGCCAGCTGGGCGCGATCACCGCGGGCCATCCGGAATACGGCCATGTCGAGGGGGTCGAGACGACCACCGGCCCCCTGGGCCAGGGCATCGCCACCGCCGCGGGCTTCGCCATCGCCGAGGAGGCGATGCGCGCCGAGTTCGGGGCCGATCTGTGCGACCACCGCACCTGGGTCATCGCCGGCGACGGCTGCCTGATGGAGGGCATCAGCCACGAGGCCATCGCCCTGGCCGGCCACCAGAAGCTGGGCCGCCTGATCGTGCTGTGGGACAACAACGACATCACCATCGACGGCCGCGTCAGCCTGTCGGACGCGACCGACCAGCATGCCCGCTTTGCCGCCGCCGGCTGGCGGGTCCTGTCCTGCGACGGCCATGACGCAGCAGACATCGACCGCGCGCTGAGCCAAGCCGCGCAGGATGACGGCCGCCCGACGCTGGTCGACTGCAAGACGATCATCGGCTTTGGCGCGCCGAACAAGGCCGACAGCAGCAAGGCCCACGGCTCCCCGCTTGGCGCGGACGAGATCGCGGCCACCCGCGCGGCCTATGGCTGGAGCCATGAGCCCTTCCACCTGCCCAACCAGATTGTCGCGGACTGGCGGGCCATCGGCCAGCGCGGCGCAGCGCAGCGCGCGGCGTGGAACGACCGCGTGGACGGGCTGTCCGACGAGGCGCGCAACGACTTTGCCCGCCGCATCGGCAACGAGGTCCATCCGCGCCTCAACGCGATTATCGACGCCTTCAAGGTGCAGACGCTGGAGGCCAAGCCAAAGGTCGCCACCCGCAAGGCCTCCGAGAACGTGCTGGAGGTGCTGAATGCCGAAATGCCCGAGAATTTCGGCGGATCGGCCGACCTGACCGGATCGAATAACACCAAGACCGGCGGCCAGGGCGTCTTCAGCGCCGAAAACCGCATGGGCCGCTATCTGCATTACGGCATCCGCGAACACGGCATGGCAGCGGCGATGAACGGCATCTGGCTGCATGGCGGGTTCCGCCCCTATGGCGGGACGTTCCTGACCTTCACCGACTATGCGCGCGGGGCGATGCGCCTGTCGGCCCTGATGGGCCTGCCGGTCGTCTATGTGATGACCCATGACAGCATCGGCCTGGGCGAAGACGGCCCGACCCACCAGCCGGTCGAACACCTGGCGATCTGCCGCGCCACGCCCAACACGCTGACCTTCCGCCCCTGCGATCAGACCGAGACCGCCGAAGCCTGGGAGATCGCCCTGTCGCAGGACGCCACGCCGTCGGTCCTGGCCCTGTCGCGTCAGAACCTGCCGCTGCTGCGCCAGGAGACCGGAGAGAACCTGACCGTCAAGGGCGCCTATGTCCTGCGCGAGGCCTCGGCCACGCCCAAGGTCGTACTGATGGCCACCGGATCGGAGGTCGAGATCGCGGTCGCCGCGCGCGATGCGCTGGAGGGTCAGGGCATCGCGACCCGCGTCGTGTCCGTCCCCTCGATGGAGCTGTTCCGCGACCAGCCGCGCGACTATCGCGCCGAGGTGCTGCCTGCGAACACCGTGCGCATCGCGATCGAGGCCGCGGTGCGCCAGCCTTGGGACTGGCTGCTGCTGGGAGAGCGCGGCCAGGAGGACCGCTCTGCCTTCGTCGGCATGGAGGGGTTCGGCGCCTCGGGTCCTGCACCCGAGTTGTACAAGGAGTTCGGCATCACCGCCGAGGCTGTCGCAGAGCGCGCGAAAGCGCTGCTGTGATACCCGGACCGACCGTCGCGATGGGTATTTGGGCAAAGGAGAAACTGCGTTTTCGTTGCCCAGACGCCCATGACCGCGCCTTCTGATGCGCGTCCTGGCGCGCGCATTCGCGCTGATGGGTCGGGAGCGGGATGGATTGCGGCGGCCCGGATCGGACCAGGCACGGGGCATCGCGCTGCTGCTGGCAGCGATCCTGGGCTTTACGCTGATGGATGCGACGGCCAAGCACCTGACGCAGACCTATCATCCGGCGCAGGTCATCTGGGCGCGGTTCATCGGAAACTTGCTGATCTTTGCGCTGATCTTTCGCGGGGCCATGCTGCCTTTGCTGCGCACGCGCCAGCCGGGCATGCAGTTCGCGCGGGCGATGATGCAGCTTGGGTCGGTCGGGCTGTTCTTCACCTCGCTGCAATACATCGGCTTGGCCGAGGCGACAGCGATCATGGACCTGAACCCGGTCCTGATCACGCTTGGGGGGGCCTTGTTCCTGGGTGAGAAGGTCGGCCCGCGACGGCTGGCGGGGATCGCGGTGGCACTGGTCGGTGCGCTGCTGATCATCCGCCCCGGACTGGGCGTGTTCCAGCCTGCGGCGCTGCTGCCACTGGCCGGGGCCTTCACCTATGCCGCGGGGGCGTTGCTGACGCGCATCGTGCGGACCGATTCGGTGGCGACCTCGGTGCTGTGGTCGGCCGTCGTCGGCACCATCGCCTCCAGCATCGTGGTGCCGATGTTCTGGCAGCCGATCGCCGCGGGCGATCTGTGGGCATTCGCCGCGCTGGCGGTATTCGGCACGGTCAGCCAGTACCTGCTGGTCAAGGCGTTCAGCGCGGCCGAGGCGGGAACGCTGGCGCCCTTCGGCTATACGGGGCTGATATGGGCCGGGCTGTGGGGGTTCGTCTTCTTCGGGCAGCTTCCGGATGTCTGGACCGTCACCGGCGCGGTCATTATCGTGGCCGCGGGGCTGTATGTCTGGTCGCGCGAGGCGCGGGCCGCCAAGGGGGCGTGATGCGCGATGACCGATCCACGATAACCGACCGGCTGGCCAACGGCGCGTTCGTGGCAATCATGGGGCTGGCACGCCTGCTGCCCTATTCGCGCCGCATCCCGGCGATGGGCTGGGTGTTTTCGCATATGATCGCGCCCATCGCCGGCTGGCGCAGGCGCATCCGCGACAACCTGGCGCTGGCCCGCCCCGACCTGTCCCCGGCAGAGGTCGAGGCGCTGGTGCGCGCCGTTCCCGACAATGCGGGCCGGTCGGTGGCCGAGATCTATTCCGCCGACGAATTCACGGACCGCATCCGCACGGCCGATCCGCTGCAGGGCCCCGGCCTTGCCGCGCTGGAGGAGGCGCTGGACAGCCATCGCCCGGTGATCCTGGGCTGCGCGCATTTCGGCAATTACGACGCGATGCGGGCCGCGCTGGCCGCGCGCGGCTGGCCGGTCGGCGCCCTGTACCGCCCCATGAACAACGAGGCGTTCAACCGCCATTACGTCCCCGCCATCACCGCTATCGCCGAGCCGCTGTTCCCGCGCGGCCGGGCTGGATTGGCGGCGATGCTGCGGTTTCTCAAGGGTGGCGGCTGGCTGGCCCTGGGTTTCGATCAGTTCGACCGCGAGGGGGCGGAGCTGCGGTTCTTCGACCTGCCCACGCGGACGGTGCTGACGCCGGCGGACCTGGCCCGCCGCTATGACGCGCTGCTGGTACCGATCTGCGGCATCCGCCAGCCGGACGGGCTGTCCTTCAAGGTTCATGTCGGCGCGCCCATCGCGCATGGCGATTCCCGCGCGATGATGCAGGCGCTGAACGACGATCTGGAGATGCTGGTGCGGCGCCACATGGACCAGTGGTTCTGGGTCCACCGCCGCTGGAAATGAAAAGGCCCCGCATCGGCGGGGCCCTGTCGTGATCAGATGGCGGCGGCGGTCCGCACGGGCGCGGCGTCCTCGCGCCGGGCGCGCAGTTCCTCGGCAACCAGGAAGGCCAGCTCCAGCGACTGGCTGGCGTTCAGGCGCGGATCGCAGGCAGTGTGATAGCGATCCGACAGATCCTCGTCCGTGACGGCGCGCACGCCGCCGGTGCATTCGGTCACGTCCTTGCCGGTCATCTCGAAATGCACGCCACCGGGGATCGTACCCTCGGCCTTGTGGACGCCGAAGAATTCGCGGACCTCGCGCAGGATCGAATCGAAGGCGCGCGTCTTGTAGCCGGTCGACGACTTGATGACGTTGCCGTGCATCGGATCGCACGACCAGACGACGTTCGCGCCCTCGTCCTGCACCGCGCGGATCAGGCGCGGCAGGTGATCGCCCACCTTGCCCGCACCAAAGCGTGCAATCAGCGTCAGGCGCCCGGCCTCGTTGGCGGGGTTCAGCTTGGCCATCAGCACCTTGAGGTCGTCCGCCGTGGTCGTCGGGCCGCATTTGAGGCCGATCGGGTTCTGCACGCCGCGGCAGAACTCGACATGCGCGCCGTCAGGCTGGCGCGTCCGGTCGCCGATCCAGATCATGTGGCCCGACCCCGCCACCGGCAGGCCAGTGGTGCTGTCGATGCGGGCCAGGGCCTCTTCGTACTCCAGCAACAGGGCCTCGTGGCTGGTATAGAAATCGACCTTGGACAGCTGGTGCGCGGTGTCGGAATTGACGCCCGCCGCCTGCATGAAGGCCATCGCGTCGCCGATGCGGCCGGCGATGTCGCGGTACCGCGCGGCCTCGGGGCCGCCCACGAAATCGGCGATCCAGCTTTGCACGCGGTGCATGTCCGCAAAGCCGCCGGTCGAGAAGGCGCGCAGCAGGTTCAGCGACGCCGCCGCCTGGGTATAGGCCGCCAGCATCCGCGTCGGATCGGGGATGCGGGCCTCGGGGGTGAAATCGAACCCGTTGATGATGTCGCCGCGATAGCTGGGCAGCTCCACCCCGTCCATCACCTCGGTCGGCGCGCTGCGCGGCTTGGCGAACTGGCCCGCCATGCGCCCGACCTTGATCACGGGCATCTGCGCGCCCCAGGTCAGCACCACGGCCATCTGCAGCAGCACCTTGAAGGTGTCGCGCAGGTTGTCGGCGCTGAATTCGCTAAAGCTTTCGGCGCAGTCACCGCCCTGCAGCAGGAAGGCCCGGCCCGCTGCGGCGTCCGCCAGCTGGGCGCGCAGGCGGCGCGCCTCTCCGGCAAAGACCAGCGGGGGATAGCGGCGCAGTTGCGATTCCACCCCCGCCAGCGCGGCGGGATCGGTATAGTCGGGCATCTGGACGCGCGGATAGGCGCGCCAGCCAGCCTTGTCCCAATCCTGGGTGGCGGTCTTGCGGGTCTGCTGCGTCATGTCCTGCGCTCCTTGAAAATGTCGCGTCGGTATAAACGCTAACAGTCGGCAGGAAAAGGGTCTGCCGCGGCCCTCCGGAAAGCCCCCTTGCCGTGGCGTCAAAAGGCTGTTTGGGTGCGGGGCGCAACCGCACGCAAAGATAGCCCCCATGCCATCCGAAAAACCGCGACGCTTCACCTTCCTGTTGCTGGATCGATTCACCATGCTGCCCTTCACGGCCGCGATCGAGCCCCTGCGTCTGGCCAACCGCGCGTCGGGGCAGACGCTGTTCGACTGGCGTCTGGTAGGTCCGCGGGGCGACGTGGCGACGTGCTCGAACGGGACGCGGGTGATGCTGGACGGCGGACTGGACCTTGACGCCCCCCCGCCCGGCCGGGACGAGGTCGTGATCGTCTGCGGCGGCACCGACATCGCGCGCGAGGCGACGCGCCCGGTGCTGGCCTGGCTGCGCCGGCAGGCGCGCGGCGGGGCGGCGATGGGGGCGGTCTGCACCGGCACCTGGATCCTGGCCGAGGCCGGGTTGATGGACGGCCGCAAGGCCACCATCCACTGGGAGAACCACGACGGCCTGGCCGAAGCCTTCCCCGAGGTCGACCTGTTCCGGTCGGTCTTCGTCCATGACGGCAACCGGCTGACCGCGGCGGGCGGGACCAGTTCGATCGACCTGATGCTGCACCTGATCGCGCTGGCGCAGGGGGACGCGCTGGCCGCGGACGTGGCCGACCAGATGCTGCACACCGCGATCCGAACCGACCAGGACAGCCAGCGCCTGTCGATCCCCACCCGCATCGGCGTGCGCCATCCGCGCCTGGCCGCCGTCATCGCGCGGATGGAGGCGAACCTGGAGGACCCGGTCAGCCCCGCCCAACTGGCGCTGGATGCGGGCATGTCCACCCGGCAGCTGGAACGCCTGTTCCGCCGCTATCTGAACCGCAGCCCCAAGCGGTACTACATGGAGACCCGGCTTTCCCGCGCCCGCAACCTGCTGATGCAGACCGAGATGTCGATCATCGAGATTGCCCTGGCGTCCGGGTTTTCCAGCCCGTCGCATTTCTCGAAATGCTATCGTGCGCAATATGGCAGCACGCCCTATCGCGAACGCGGCACCTCGGCTTCGATCCCGGCCTGACCTGCGGAAATCGTTAACTTTTCCTGAATCGGTTAACCAAGCGTTAACCATTGTCGCCCTAGGGTACGGTACTGCCCGGTGACATGTGACTGCCGGGTCCGTTCGACCGGCAGCACAAGGGTTTTCCATGGAACATACGATCACGGTCCTGACGATCAGCAATGTCATCCCGGCAGGCGGCATCGGCTTGCTGGCCGATGCGCCGTGGTCGAACGGCGCGCCGATCGTGATGAACGACCCGGTCCTCAGCACGATCGTGATCAGCGATGACGACGACGCGTTCCGCAGCGGCACCTATACATACGATGAGACGGACCAGCTTCTGGTCAATGACGCGGTCTTTGGTCACGGGGACAATGCAAAGATCACCCCTGCGGGAACGCAGATGTCGAATTTCGTCGCCTCGATCATCACCTCTGACGCGGAAGACAGCTATGTGGTCATGTATCCGCGCAGCTACGAGCATTATGGCGCCGGCACCGAATTCGGGGGCCGCCAGTCGCTTCTGATCTTCCCCATTCCCGATGACAACGGGATCGAGCCGGTCTTCGACCCCGGGGCGCGCTATACCTATGCGGGCGTTCGCAGCTTCGGGCCGGGTGACGACGCCCAGCCCTGGCCTGCCCCCACGGCGTCGGCCTGTTTTGCGCAGGACACGCTGATCCAGACAGCATCCGGGCCGTGCAGGGTCCAGGACCTGCGTCCCGGCACGCTTTTGCGGACGATGGACCACGGATATCAGCCGGTCCTGTGGATCGGTCATCGCCAGATGCAGGCCCGCGATCTGGACCAGCGTCCCGACCAGCGGCCGATCCTGATCGCGGCCCATGCCCTGGGCCCCGGCCAGCCCGGGCGCGATCTGGTCGTGTCGCCCCAGCATCGGCTGCTGATCCGCTCTCCCATCGCCGAGCGCATGACCGGCGAGGCGGAGGTTCTGATCGCGGCGCGTCATCTGGTGGGCCTTCCGGGCATCACGGTGCAAGGCGAGCGTTGCGACGTCACCTATTGGCACGTGCTGCTGGCCGATCATCAGGTGCTGGTGGCCGAGGGTGCATGGGCGGAAAGCCTGCTGCCCGGTCCCGTCGCCCTGCGCGCCCTTGGGGCGCAGAACGCCCGGCGGATCAGGCAGCTGACGGCGGGACGCGCGCTGACGCCCGCGCGGCCGCTGCTGTCGGGTCGCCACGCCCGGCGCCTGGTGCAGCGGCACGACCGCAACCGCAAGGCGCTGCTGGACGCCTAGAGACCGACCAGGGCGCGGGCGAATTCGTCCGCGTCAAAGGCGTCCAGGTCGTCGATCTGTTCGCCGACGCCGATCGCGTGGATCGGCAGGCCGAAGCGGTCGGCCAAGGCCACCAGCACGCCGCCGCGCGCCGTGCCGTCCAGCTTGGTCATCACCAGCCCCGAGATATTTGCCAGCTTGCGGAAGGTCTCGACCTGGCTCAGGGCGTTCTGGCCGGTGGTGGCGTCCAGCACCAGCAGGGTGTTGTGCGGCGCGTCGGGGTCCTTCTTTCGGATCACGCGGACGATCTTGGCCAGCTCCTCCATCAGGTCCTGGCGGTTCTGCAGGCGGCCGGCGGTGTCGATCATCAGCAGGTCGGCGCCATCGGCCTCGGCCCGGACCATCGCGTCCCATGCCAGGCTGGCCGGGTCGCTGCCCTGCGGCGCGACCATCACCGGCACGCCGGCCCGCTGGCCCCAGACCTGCAGCTGTTCGACCGCCGCGGCGCGGAACGTGTCGCCCGCGGCGATCACCACCGACTTGCCCGCGGCGCGGAACTGGCTGGCCAGCTTGCCGATGGTGGTCGTCTTGCCCGCGCCGTTGACGCCCACGACCAGCACCACCTGCGGCTTCTTCGGATAGATCGGCAGGGGGCGCGCGACCGGGGCCATGATGCGCCCGATCTCGGTCGCCAGAAGCTGTTTGAGCTCGGTCGAGGAGATGCGCCGGCCCATGCGCCCCTCGGCGATGTTGGCGGTGACGCGCAGGGCCGTCTCGACGCCCAGGTCGGCCTGGACCAGCATGTCCTCCAGCTCCTCCAGCATCTCGTCGTCCAGGGCGCGGCGGGGCTCCTCGACCTGCGCCTCGGCGCGGCCGAACAGGCGCCCGACCAGCCCCGACGGTTCGGGGGCCGCGGCGGGGGCGACGGGAGCCGTTGCGGTCTCTCCGACGATATCGTCCAGCCCCGCCCCGATCTTGGAGGAGGACCGCGTCAGCCGCTCTCGCAGTTTGGTAAAGAACGCCATGATCCGACCTTTCGCTGTGCCGGGCGGACCCTACCCGCTTGCGGCGCCAAGGAAAAGCCGCCCCGACGGATCGGGGCGGCTTTGATGTCCCACGGTTCGGGGGCGCGTCAGCCGCGCATCTGCCGGATCAGACCCGCCAGCGCCTCGGTCGAGGGGTCGTGGCCGGGCGCGGCCTCTCCCTTCAGCAGCGGTTCGACCTTGAGGGCCAGTTCCTTGCCCAGCTCGACCCCCCACTGGTCAAAGCTGTTGATGCCCAGGATCACGCCCTCGACGAAGACACGCTGTTCATACAGCGCGACGATCTGGCCCAAGGCGAACGGGGTCAGCTGCTCCATCAGCAGCGTGGTCGAAGGCCGGTTGCCTGGGAACACGCGATGGCGGGCCTGACGGTCCAGTTCGGCGCCCTCCAGGCCCTTGGCCTGCATCAGGGCTCGCGCCTCGTCCAGCGACCGGCCCCGCATCAGCGCCTCGGATTGCGCCAGACAGTTCGCCGCCAGCAGGATGTGGTGATGAGCCAGATCGGGCTCGTGCCCGCGCGCCGCCAGGATGAACTCGCAGGGGACGGGCATCGTCCCCTGGTGGATCAGCTGATAGAAGGCGTGCTGGCCGTTCGTGCCGGGTTCGCCCCAGACGACGGGGCCCGACACGACCTCCAGATCGCTGCCGTCCATGGCCACGCGCTTGCCGTTTGATTCCATCTCCAGCTGCTGCAGATACGCAGGCAGGCGCATCAGGCGGTTGTCATAGGGCAGCACCGCGCGGGTCGGATAGCCGCAGATCTGGTGATGCCAGATGCCCGTCAGGGCCAGCATCACCGGCAGGTTCTGCGCCGGTTCGGCCGTGCGGAAATGCGTGTCCATCGCCGCGCCGCCGGCTAGGAACTGGTCGAACGCCTGCGGCCCCACGGCCAGCATCAGGGACAGCCCGATCGGGCCCCAGACCGAATAGCGCCCGCCGACCCAATCCTCGAAGCCGAAGACACGGTCTTCGGCGATGCCGAAATCGGCGGCCTTGGCGGCGGCGGTGGACAAGGCCACGAACTGCGCGCCCGGATCGGTGACCGAGGCGGCCATCCAGTCGCGGGCAGTCTGGGCGTTGGTCATCGTCTCGATGGTGGTGAAGGTCTTGGAGGCAACGATCACCAGCGTCGTGGCCGGATCCAGCCCCTTCAGCGTGTCGGCGATGTCGGCACCGTCCACGTTGCTGACGAAATGCGTGCGCGGCCCGTCGTGATAGGGCGCCAGCGCCAGCACCGCCATGGCCGGGCCAAGGTCCGACCCGCCGATGCCGATATTGACAACGTCGGTGATGCGACCGCCCTGCCCCGCAAATCCGCCGTCGCGGACCTGGGTCGCAAAGCGGGTCATGCGCTGATGCGTCTCGCGCACCGCGGGCATGACGTCCTGGCCGTCGACGGTGACGCTGCCCGAGAGGTTGCGCAGCGCGGTGTGCAGGACGGCGCGGCCTTCGGTCTCGTTGATCTTCTCGCCCGCGAACATCGCGTCGCGCCGGGCCGCCACGGGGGCCGCCAGCTCCAGCAGCAGATCACGCGCGCCCGCGTCGATCATCGTCTTGGAATAGTCGAAGGTCAGTCCGTCCGCCTGCACCCGGTAATCGGTGGCGCGGTCGGCGTCGAACAGCGCCTCGATCCGGCCCGACCCCTGGGCCTGGCGATGATCCTTGAGGCGGTTCCAAAGTGCGGTCATGTCAGTTCCTCATTCGGCCCAGTGGACGGTGGCCTGGTCAAGAAAGGCGCGGATCGGCGCCTGCATCGGGTCCGACTTCTGCGCGCGCTCCAGCGCCTCGCGCTTTTCGGGGCCCATGATCAGGACATGGATGTTCAGCGCATCGGCCAGCACCGGCCGCGTCAGGGTGATGCGCGGCTCCTCCGCGCCCTCGGCACGGATGGCCATGACGGGGGCGGCGTCGGGGGCCATCGCGGCCTTCAGGTGATCGGCGCCGGGGAACAGGCTGGCGGTGTGCATGTCATTGCCCATGCCCAGCAGCACCACCGTCAGCGGCAGGGTCGGCGCCAGCCGCTCTGCCAGGCCATCGGTCGCCAGGTCGGGCGAGGCGTCGCCGGTATAGAGGTCGATATACTCGGCCGCGGCCGCCTTGTCCTTGAGCAGGTGGCGCCGCAGCAGGCGAGAGTTCGATCGCTTGTGATCCCCGTCCACCCACCGTTCGTCGCCCAGGACCACGGTAACGCGGGACCAGTCCAGATCGGTGCCCGAAAGCGTCTCGAACACGGGCGCCGGAGAGGTGCCGCCCGGCACGCACAGCGTGGCGCGGTCATTGCCACGCAGATGCTGCGCCAGCTGCGAGGCGATGCGGTCCGCGACCGACAGGGCCAGCATCTCGCGGTCGGGGTATTCCTTGAAATCCATGCTCATGCCCTGATCTCCCTCCAGCGACGGTTGTCGCGGTGCATCAGGCGCAACGCCTCCTCGGGCCCCGAGGATCCGCTGTCATAGGGTTCGGGCCGGCGCTTGCCCTCCTCCCAGGACTTGATGATCGGGTCGGTCCAGGCCCAGGCCGCCTCGACCTCGTCGCCGCGCATGAACAGCGTCTGGTTGCCGCGGATCACGTCCATGATCAGCCGCTCGTAGGCGTCGGGCATGTCCGCGCCCTCCGGCCCCAGGGCATCGGCAAATGACATGTCCAGCGGCACCTGCACCAGGCGCATGCCGCCCGGCCCCGGCTCCTTGATCATCACCTTGAGGTTCATGCCCTCGTTCGGCTGCAGGCGGATGACCAGCTCGTTGGCCTTGGGATGGCCGCTGTCGTCAAAGATCGAATGCGGCGGTTCCTTGAAGGTGATCGCGATCTCGCTGGTCCGCGCGCGCAGCTTCTTTCCGGTGCGCAGATAGAAGGGCGTGCCCTGCCAGCGCCAGTTGGAAATCCGCACCTTCATCGCGACATAGCTTTCGGTCCGCGAATCGGGGTCCTCGGCATCGGTCAGATAGTCGCTGCCCTCACCCTGATACTGACCGCGGACGATGTCGGCGGGCTCCAGCGGCTCCAGCGCGCGGATCACCTTCAGCTTTTCGTCGCGCACGGCGTCGGGGTCGAAGTGATAGGGCGGCTCCATCGCGATCAGGCACAGAAGCTGCATCATGTGGTTCTGGACCATGTCCCGGATCGCGCCGGACTTGTCGTAATAGCTGCCGCGTCCGGCCACGCCCACGGTCTCGGCCACGGTGATCTGGACGTGGTCCACGTATTGCGCGTTCCACAGCGGTTCGAACAGGACATTGGCAAAGCGCACCGCCATCAGGTTCTGGACGGTTTCCTTGCCAAGGTAATGGTCGATCCGATAGATCTGCTGTTCGTTGAAATGCTGCGCCAGCGTGGCGTTCAGCGCCTTGGCGCTGGCCAGGTCGCGGCCGAACGGCTTTTCCACCACGATGCGGCTGTCATCATCGGCGATGCCGTGACCCGCCAGACGCTCGGCGATGTCGCCGAACAGCGCCGGCGCGACCGAGAAATAGAACGCATGGACCGCGCCCTTGCGCATCCGGTCCTTCAGCGCCTGCCAGCCGCCCTCGCCCTTGGCGTCGATGGAGACATAGCCCAGCAGGCCCAGAAACTCGGCCAGCTGCGGGTCGTCCGCCTTGGCGCCCGCGAATTCGCAGATGGCCTTGGACGCCTCGGCGCGGAAGGCGTCGTCGTCCTGGTCGGTGCGCGCGGCGCCGATGATCTGGCTGGTGGCCGGGAACTGTCCCGCCTTGAAGCGCCGGTAGAGACCGGGCAGGATCTTGCGATGGGCCAGATCGCCCGTGGCGCCAAAGATCACGAGGTCGAAGTCATCGACCGGAATGACACGAGAGACCATGCTGTCCTCCTGTTGGGTGGCGTTCGCCTTACCCCTTGTTAGCGATAACAGCAATGCCGTTCAACCTTTCACTGCGCGCGCCAGCCGCGGAAGGCGGCAGCGCTTCAGCATCTCGGCCATGCTCATGGCACCGCCCGCGGCCTCCGCACGGTCGCGGGCGGCCTGCAGCGCGGACAGGACCGCGGGCCGGTCGCGTGCCAGTAGATCCAGCAGAAACGCATCGGGATGGATGGCGCACAGGCCCAGCCCGGTCATCATCCGCTGTGGAAAATCGCGCAGGTTCGCGGTGACGATCAGGGATGCGTCCCCTACCAGCGCGGCTTCGACCACATGGCGGTCGGCGGGGTCGGGAAAATCCCGGTCGATCGCCGCCTGCCCGTCATCGGGCTGCACTGCCTGCGGAAAGCGCAGGCGCAGAAGCGCGATCTGGGCCCCCGCGACGCTTTCGGCATCAGGGCCGATGCGGGCGGCGGCGCGGTGCCATTCCTCCAAGATGCGGTCCGACCAAAGCGCGTGATAAAGCCCCGCCTGCGCCAGATCGGTCAGGATCTCGCGCAGGATGGTGGGGAACAGCACATTGGCGTCCAGGACGGCGCGCATCAGTCCAGCCGGAAGAACAGCGCCTTGAGATAGCCCGTCTCGGCCAGCTGCGGCAGGGTCGGATGGTCGGGCCCGGCCTGACCGGTATGGATCAGCACCCCGCGTCGCCCGCCGCGTCCGATGCCGCGCGCGCTGACATTGCGGAAGGCGGTCAGGTCGGCGGCGTGCGAACAGCTGCACAGGACCAGATAGCCGCCCGGCGCGACCAGCGGCGCGGCCATCTTGGCGATCCGCTCATAGGCGCGCAGGCCCTTTTCCAGCGCGGGCTTCGACGGCGCGAAGGCCGGCGGGTCGCAGACCACCACGTCGAAGGTCCGCCCTTGTTCGGCCAGGGTCTCCAGCGCGTCGAAGGCATCCGACTGCTGCGTCTCCAGCCGGTCCGCGGCACCCATCGCGGCCGCACCGCCCCGTGCCAGCTCCAGCGCCGGCGCGCTGCCGTCGATGCAAAGCGCGCTGTCGGCCCCCGCCGCCAGCGCCGCCAGGCCGAAACCACCCACATGGCTGAACACGTCCAGGACCGACCCGCCATCCACCAGCCGCTGCGCGAAGGCGTGGTTCGGGCGCTGGTCGAAGAACAGGCCCGTCTTCTGCCCGCCCAGAAGATCGGCCAGATAGGTCGCGCCGTTCATGCGCACCTGGACCGGGCCGGATGGGGCCGCGCCGCGGATGACCTCCAGCCGCTCTGCCAGACCTTCCAGGCCGCGCGACCGGCCCTGCCCGTTCAGGACGACCGTGGAGACGCCCGCGACCTCGATCAGCGCATCGGCGATGTCCCCGGCCATGCCGTCGGCCCAGGCCGCGTTGGGCTGGATCACGGCCGCGTCGCCGAAGCGGTCGATGACCAGGCCCGGCAGGCCGTCGGCCTCGGCATGGACCAGACGATAGAAGGGCTCGTCATAGATCCGCTCGCGCATCTGCAGGGCGCGGGTCAGGCGCGCGCGCAGCCAGGCGCCGTCGATCACCGCGCCCGGGTCGGTGTCCATCACGCGGGCGATGATCTTACTGACCGGGTTCACGGTCACCAGGGCCAGCGGCTGACGCTCGGCATCCTCCAGCACGGCCAGGCCGCCGGGGGGCAGCGCCTTGGTGCGGCGGTCCAGCACCGCCTCGTCGGCAAAGACCCAGGGGAAGCCGTGGCGGATCGCCTGCGGCTTGGATTTCGGGCGCAACCGGATCACGGCGCGATCGTTGGGATGGCCGGCGGTCTGGTCGTCGCTGTGCAGTTCGCTCATGGCAAAACTCCTTTTGCGGTCGATCTGACATTTCCCACCCCCGCGCACAAGGCTGGCCACCGCCGATGGTTGAACCGTTAACGCTAACGGCGTATAGTGCCGCAAAGCCAGAGGAGGCACCCATGACCCTTCACGCCATGATCGACCGCGTCACCGACCGCATCCGCGAGCGGTCCCATGACAGCCGCAGCGCCTATCTGGCCAAGATCGCCCGTGCGTCGCAGGACGGCCCGGCCCGTGCGCACCTGTCCTGCGGCAATCAGGCCCATGCCTATGCGGCGATGGACGACAAGGTCGACATGGCCACGACGCGAAAGCCCAATATCGGGATCGTGACGGCCTATAACGACATGCTGTCGGCGCATCAGCCCTTTGAACGCTATCCCGACGTGATCCGCGCCGCGGGCCGCGCGGCGGGGGCCACGGTGCAGGTCGCGGGCGGCGTCCCGGCCATGTGCGACGGCGTGACGCAAGGCCGCCCGGGGATGGAGCTGTCGCTGTTCTCGCGCGACGTGATCGCGCTGGCCGCCGGGGTGGCCCTGTCGCATGACTGCTTTGATTCGGCGCTGTACCTGGGCGTCTGCGACAAGATCGTGCCGGGCCTGATCATCTCGGCCGCGACCTTCGGGCATATCCCGGCGGTCTTCGTCCCCGCGGGTCCGATGCCCTCGGGCCTGCCCAATGACGAGAAATCCAAGGTCCGCCAGCAATTCGCCACCGGAGAGGTCGGCCGCGACGAGCTGATGAAGGCCGAGATGGCCAGCTATCATTCGGCTGGCACCTGCACCTTCTACGGCACCGCGAACACCAACCAGATGCTGATGGAGTTCATGGGCCTGCACCTGCCTGGCTCAAGCTTCGTGAACCCGAACACGCCGCTGCGCGAGGCGTTGACCGTGGCCGCGGTCCAGCGCGCGGCGCAGATCACCAATCTGGGCAACGAATATACCCCTGCCGGTCAGGTGCTGGACGAACGCGCCTTCGTGAACGGCATCGTCGGCCTGATGGCCACGGGCGGGTCCACCAACCTGGTCCTGCACTTGCCGGCGATGGCGCGGGCTGCGGGCGTCATCATCGACATCGCCGATTTCCACGACCTGTCGGAGAATGTGCCGCTGATGGCGCGGGTCTATCCCAACGGGCTGGCCGACGTGAACCATTTCCACGCGGCGGGGGGCCTGGGCTACATGATCGGGCAACTGCTGGAGGCGGGCCTGCTGCATCCGGACGTCAAGACGATCACCGGGTCGGGGCTGGACAGCTATGTCCGCGAACCCAAGCTGGACGGCGACACCATCCGGTGGGAGGACGGCGCGCGCACCACGCTGAACGACCGCATCCTGCGCCCCGCCAGCGATCCGTTCGCAGCCACGGGCGGGCTGAAGCAGCTGCAGGGCAACCTGGGCCGCGGCGTCATCAAGATCAGCGCCGTCGCCCCCGAACGCCACCTGATCGAGGCCCGCGCCCGCGTGTTCCAGGACCAGGAATCGGTCAAGACCGCCTTCCGCGCCGGCGAGTTCACCGAGGACACGATCGTCGTCGTCCGCTTTCAGGGGCCGCGCGCCAACGGCATGCCGGAACTGCATTCGCTGACCCCGACGCTGGCGGTCCTGCAGGACCGCGGCCTCAAGGTCGCGCTGGTCACCGACGGGCGCATGTCGGGCGCATCGGGCAAGGTGCCTGCCGCGATCCACGTCTCGCCCGAAGCGGCGATGGGCGGTCCGCTGGCGCGGCTGCGCGATGGCGACCGGGTGCGGCTGGATGCGGCGAACGGCACGCTGGAATGCCTGGAGGCCGATTTCGACAGCCGCGATGCCGCCGTCTTCGACCCCAAGGGCAGCCACGAGGGCCTGGGACGCGAGCTGTTCGCGGCCTTCCGCGCCAATGCCGGGCCTGCGACCGAAGGCGCGGGCGTGGTGGTCTGATCCGTCAGGCGGCGGCGGCGACCTCGCAGACGACGCGGCGCAGATAGCCCGCGAAATCCGAGGCCGTCCGCCGCGCCGGGCCGTCCGCCACATAGACGTTCAACCAGGTCGGCGGCAGCGGCGGCAGCCCGCCGCCATGTTCCACATCCTCCAGCCCCGCCTGCGGAATGCCGCGCGGGCGCACGGTGACGCCCAGATCGGCGGCGGCCAGGATGTGCCAGTTCTCGTCCCCGCCCTCTCCGGCAGGGTGGGTCCAGCCGATGCCTGCCGCATCCAGCGCGGCGATGGCCGCGGGGTAATAGGCGCAATGCGACGATGTCGCCAGCGCCAGCGGCCGGTCCTGCCACGCGCTGCCGCCCACGGCGCCCACCCAGGCCAGATCGACCTTGGCCAGATGGATCGCGCCCGCCGGTGCCTCGAATTCGGTAGTCAGGATGACGTCGTGTTCGCCCCGCCGCATCTGCGCCCGCAGGTCCTTGGTCCGGGCGTCGCGCATGACCAGTTCGACCCGCGGGTAATCCTTGCGAAAGGCGCGCACGGTCTGGGCGACCTTGGCAAACAGCCAGTCGCTGCTGAGACCCACGCGCAGCTTCTGTTCGGGCTGCAGTCCGGTATAGCGCGACAGGATCGCATCGTTCAGCGCCACCAGCTTGCGGCTTTCGCCCAACAGGTCCTGCGCGAAATCCGACAGGATGACCCCGCGGCCGACCTTGGCCAGCATGGGACGGCCGAACACCTCCTCCAGCCGCTTCATCTGCATCGACAGGGCGCTCTGCGTCATGTTCAGCGCCTCGGCCGCCCGGGTGACGGCACCGTATTCGGCGACCGCCTGCAAGGACCGAAGCGTCGCGATATCCAGATTGCGCATCATCCAGTTTCCCTGATGGATCACATCAAAACCATTCGTTTCACAAATACGCCCCCGGACGATATTCATCAACTGGAAAGATGATCGAAACAATATCCATCATCAATGTTGATGCATTCAATCAAGGAGGCTGAACGATGACCCAGAAGAACGCCCTGCTGCGCGTGGTGACCGGCCATGGCATCCTGCCCCGCCCCTGGTGGGTGGAACGCGTATTGACCATGTTCGACGTACGCCGCACCCGCATCGACCTGTCACGCCTGTCCGACGACCAGCTGCGCGACATCGGTTTGACCCGCGACGACGTGATCGCCGAGATGTCCCGCCCCATCTGGGACGTGCCCGCCCATTGGCGCCAGGACCGGGACGTCCGCTGCTAGGTCGGGTCGTGCGGCGGGCCGAAGCGGGCGCGCATCCGCGTCTCGATCTGGTCGCGGGTCTGGCGATAGGCCGCCAGCCGCGCCTCGCGCCCTTCGGCAAGGCCGGTCGGGTCCATGATCGGCCAGTATTCCACGTCCAGATGCGCATGACGCGTCATTTCCAGCGCCATCCGCTGGCTGGCCGGCGACAGGGCCACGATCAGGTCGAACTGGCCCAGGTCGTCGCCCCAGTCCTGCATCTCCTCGAAGCTGCGGCTGCGATGGTTCGCCAGCGGCACGCCGATCTCGTCGCAGACGGCGATGGCGAAGCCGTCGACCTCCATGTCGTTCTTCACGCCCGCCGACTGGACATAGGCCGCGCGGCCATAGAACTTCTTCATCATCCCCTCGGCCATGGGCGAGCGGATGGAATTGTGGTCGCAGCAGAACAGAACCGATGAGGGGATCTTGTCCTGCGTCATCGGATCAACCCTGCGGGATCAGCGCACAGATCAGGGTGAACAGGCGGCGCGCGGTGTCGATGTCCAGGCTGGCCTTGCCCTCCAGCCGCTCCTGCAGGGTGCGCGCGCCTTCGTTGTGGATGCCGCGCCGGGCCATGTCGATCGCCTCGATCTGGGCGGGGGGCAGGCGCTTGACCGCGTCGAAATAGCTTTGGCAGATCTGGAAGTAGTCCTTGACCACCTGCCGGAACGGCCCAAGGGACAGGTGGAACTCGGCCACCTTGGTCGCGTCCTCGGCGGTGACGTCGAACACCAGCCGCCCCTCGCGGATGCACAGCTCCAGCACGAAGGGCCCGTCTGGCGCGGCACCCCCGTCGCGGCCGGGAACGGCAAAGCTGTTGTCCTCGATCAGATCGAAGATGGCGACGCGCCGCTCCTGCTCCATTTCCGGCGTGGCCGGGGCGATGGCGCTGTCGTCGATCTCGATCCGGGTGATGCGGCTCATTCCAGCGGTCTTTCGTTCAATGTCCCCAGCCGAGCCTGAACCGAAGCGCCATGCGCCTGCAAGCCCTCGGATGCGGCCAGACGCACCGCGGCGGGACCGATCGCGGCCAATGCCCCCGGCGTCAGCCGCGCCATGGTGGTGCGCTTGAGGAAATCCATCACCGACAGGCCGGAACTGAACCGCGCCGACCGCGCCGTGGGCAGGACGTGATTCGGCCCGCTGACATAGTCTCCCACCGCCTCGGGCGTATGCGCGCCCAGAAAGATCGCGCCGGCATGGATGCATTTGGCGGCCAGCCCCTCGGGGTCGGCCACGCACAGCTCCAGATGCTCGGGCGCGATGCGGTTCGACAGGGCTGCGGCCTGATCCAGGTCGTCCACCACGATCAGCGTGCCGTAATCGCGCCAGCTGGCCCCCGCGATGGCCGCGCGCTCCAGCGTGGGGATGATCCGCTCGACCTCGGCGGCCACGGCGCGGGCCATGGCCGGATCGGTGGTGATCAGGATCGACTGCGCATCGGCGTCATGCTCGGCCTGCGCCAGCAGGTCCCAGGCCAGCCATTCGGGGTTCTGATCCGCGTCCGCGATCACCAGAACCTCGGACGGGCCCGCGATCATGTCGATGCCCACGCGGCCGAACACCTGCCGCTTGGCCGCGGCGACATAGGCGTTGCCGGGACCGGTGATCTTGTCGACCGGCGCGATGGTGTCCGTGCCGTAAGCCATCGCCGCCACCGCCTGCGCGCCCCCGATGCGATAGATCTCATCGACGCCCGACAGCTGCGCCGCCAGCAGGACCACCGGGTTGATCACCCCGTCCGGCGTCGGCACGCAGATGACAAGCCGTTCCACCCCCGCCACCCGCGCCGGGATCGCGTTCATCAGCACGCTGGAGGGATAGGCCGCCTGCCCGCCCGGCACATACAGGCCCGCCGCCGACACGGCACTCCACCGCCAGCCCAGGGTCGCGCCCTCGGGGTCGGTCCAGCTGGCATCCTCGGGCATCTGGCGGGCGTGATAGGCGCGGATGCGCTCGGCCGCCAGGGCCAGGGCCGCGCGGTCCTCGGGCGTCACGCGGGCCACCTGTTCCGCGATCTCCTCGGAAGAGAAGCGCAGCGTGGCGGGCGTCAGGTCCAGCCGGTCGAACCGGGTCGTCAGATCGCACAGGGCCGCGTCGCCGCGGTCGCGGACATCGCGGATGATGGCGGTGACCGCGTCGTTCACGTCCGACGAATCCTCGCGCTTGGCACCCAGCATCGCGCGGAAGCCCTGTTCGAAATCGGCATCGGTGCTGTTCAGAAAGACCGGCATCATCATTCCCTTCGTGTTCCCGCGCGCCCCTATCCTGCGCCCCCGCCCGGCTCAAGCGTCAGGGGGCGGACAGGATGCCGCGGGCTTCGTTCTTGCCCAAAGACCCGGAAGCGGTCCTAGTCCGGATGCCGCGGTGCCTTGCCCGACACCGCCCGATGCGGGCGCGTCACGTCGCGCAGGTCCAGATTGATGCATTCCACATCAGCCAGGATGGTCCCGTCCCCCGCGAAATCCAGCGACAGGCGACCTGTCCCGTCCTCTCCGGCCTGCCAGCGGATCGCCAGCAGCGACAGGACGGTGTCCCCGTCGTGCCCGACGCCGTCGCTGACGACGCGCATCACGTCGCTGATGACCAGCACCGAACGCACGCGTTCGAATTCGCGGTTCTGCATCCGGGCGTCCGCGGCATCCTCCCACCGAAAGCGCGTGATCAGCAGCGACAGCCGCCGCGCCTTGGCATCATGGCTGATGTCGGCGCCTGTCAGCACCGCATCCTGGACCAACGAGGACAGGATGCGCAGGTCGGCCTCGTCCTCGGCCCTCAGGGCCAGCGGCCGGGGGTCGGCATCGGCGAAACGGGCATCCTCTGCCATGGATCACTCCTCCTTGACGCGTTCGATATGGGCACCCACGCCGCGCAGCTTGCGCACGACATGTTCGTAACCGCGATCCAGGTGATAGACGCGGCTGACGGTCGTCTGCCCCTGCGCGGCCATCCCGGCAAGGATCAGGCTGACCGAGGCGCGCAGGTCGGTGGCCATCACCGGCGCCCCGCGCAGCTTCTCGACCCCGGTGACGGTCGCATGGCCGCCGTGAACCTCGATCTGCGCGCCCATTCGGGCCAGTTCGGGCGCGTGCATGAAGCGGTTCTCGAAGATCGTCTCCTCCAGCACCGACGTGCCCTCGGCCAAGCACATCAGGGCCATGAACTGCGCCTGCAGGTCGGTGGGGAACCCGGGGAAGGGCTCGGTCCGAACATCGACGGCGCGCACGCGGCCGTTCCTGCGCGCGACCTTGAGCCCGCGCTCGGTCTCCTCGACGCTGATCCCGGCCTCGTCCAGCTTCTCGCAGAAGGCCGCCAGCAGCTCGATCCGGCCACCCAGCAGCTCGACTTCGCCGCCGCACATGGCGGGCGCGAGCATATAGGTTCCCAGTTCGATCCGGTCGGTCACCACCGGATGCGTCGCGCCATGCAGCGCCTGCACGCCCTGGATGGTGATGGTCCCGGTCCCCTCGCCATCGATCTGGGCGCCCATCGCACGCAGGCAGCGGGCCAGATCGACGATCTCGGGCTCGCGCGCGGCGTTCTTCAAGACGGTCGTGCCGCGCGCAAGCGTGGCGGCCATCAGCGCGTTTTCCGTCGCGCCCACCGACACGACCGGGAACTCGAAGACCGCGCCCTTCAGGCCCCCCGCCGGTGCCTTGGCGTGGACATAGCCCTCGCACAGGTCCAGCGTCGCGCCCATCGCCTCCAGCGCGCGCAGGTGCAGGTCCACGGGCCGCGCGCCGATCGCGCAGCCGCCGGGCAGCGACACCTCGGCCACGCCGTCCCGCGCCAGCATCGGCCCCAGCACCAGGATCGAGGCACGCATCTTGCGCACGATGTCATATTCCGCCCGGTGGCTGGTCATCGCATGACTAGACAGCGCCAGAACCTGGCCCTCCTGCAGGCTGGCGACCTCGGCCCCAAGCGAGCCCAGCAGCGCGGTCATGGTGCGAATGTCGGACAGGCGGGGCGCATTGGTCAGCGTCAGCGGCTGATCGGTCAACAGCGTCGCGGGCATCAGCGTCAGGCAGGCGTTCTTGGCACCCGCGATGGGGATTTCCCCGTGAAGGGGGCCGTTCCCCGTGACGATGATCTGGTCCATCAGCTGTCCTTGCCTGTCTCGCCGCCCGCATCCGGGGCAGTCTTGTTGTCGTCCCGATCCGCCCGCGCCCGCGCCTGTTCCTTGCGCCGTGCCAGATTCGCGCGCAGCGCCTGTCGCAGGCGTTCCTCGCGGCTGTCGGGGTTTGGCTTGTCATTGCGTCGGTCGGTCATGGCAGTCCTGTTAGCGCCGCGCGGGCCGCACGTCCAGCAAACGCACACGCCGCGCGCGATCAATCGCCAAAATCCCGAAAAATCGTTCGGACCCCCTTGCAGGGGTCGAAACCTTTGTCTAAACGCCCCCTCACGTTGCTGTGGTAGCTCAGTGGTAGAGCACACCCTTGGTAAGGGTGAGGTCGAGAGTTCAATCCTCTCTCACAGCACCATTCACCCACAGATGCACCCAGATCCAGCACCGCAGGGTTGCTGCGTCACCTGCGGATGACGCTTTGCGATCACATGTCCGCCTCGCAGACAGCGTCGCCCCAGGGGCTCATGATCTCGGTCGCGCCGCAGTTCCGGCCCGCCTGGCGCATCACGCCCGCGGGCACGGCGAAGGCATAGGGATGGACCGTTCGCTTGGCCGTCGTCACGGGGCCTATGGCGGCCAGCGCCTGCGCCACGTCCTGCGGCAGATCCTCGTCCATGACCGTGCCTGTCGCGGCAGAGGCGTCGATCCGCGGCGTGTGGAACGCCTGTTCCAGGTCCATCCCGAAATCCACCATGAAGCTGACCAGGTTGGCCACCGCAGGCAGGATCTTGCGCCCGCCCGACGCGCCGATGGCGAACATCCGGTCGCCCACCTGCCCCACGATGGGACAGACGTTCATCAGGCACCGCTTGCCCGGCGCCAGCGAATTCGGTCGGCCTTGCTCGGGGTCGAACCACATGATGCCGTTGTTCAGCAGCATCCCGGTTTGCCCGGACACGACATGGCTGCCGAACATCGACAGCAGGGTCTGGGTGACGTTCACCATGTTGCCGTGCCGGTCCACGACGCTGAAGCTGGTGGTGCAGGCCGGGGCGCGCGGGCTTTCGCCTGTGTCGCCCGCATGGGTCAGCCGGTCGCGATAGGCATCGCCCAGGCCTGACGCCAGCGCGGCATAGCTGGCCGCCGACGGCGCATCACCGGGATCGAAGGCCGCCTGCATCTGCTGCAGGGCCGTGACCAGTTCGGCCCCCGCGGACAGGCCCGACGGCGCGTGGATGACGGCATCGCGATAGCGGACCGTCCGGGGCGCACGGGCCTCTGCCTGATAGCTGCGCAGATCCTCCATCGACAGGCAGCCGCCCTTGGCGCGCACATCGTCGACCAGCATCTGGCCGATGTCGCCGTGATATAAATCCTGGGCACCGTGATCGGCCAGCCGTCGCAGGGTGGCCGCATGGACGCGCTGATCCAGGCGCGCGGCCGAGGCCGTGGTCCAACCGGCGATGTCGGGCCATTGCCCGTCCGCCATGAACAGCGCCGCCGCATCGGGGTCCTGCGCCAGCTGGCGCGCCGCGGACGCGATCAACAGCGACGAATACCAGTCGAGCAGCATCCCCTCCTCTGCCAAGGCCACGGCGGGGGCCAGCAGATCGCCCCAGTCGCGTGTCCCGTACCGCCGATGGGCCAGCGCCATCCCGGCGACCGTTCCCGGCACCGCGACAGAGGTCGCGCCATAGATGTTGCGGTCGTCCCTGACGCGCGTCCAGGGAAACAGGTCCGCCGCCTGCCGCCCCGGCTCCAGCGGATAGTCGGCTGCGTCAAGGCCCGCAGGTGCGCGCATCCCGAACTCGATCGTCTCGGCCCGCTGTTCACCCGCGCGCCACAGGGTCATCATGCCGCCACCCATCGGACCCGACATCCACGGCTCGACCACGCCCACCGCAAAGGATGTCGCGACCGCCGCGTCCATCGCGTCGCCCCCGGCGGCCAGGACCGCAGCGCCGACCTCGGCCGCCTTGCGATGCTGCGCGGCGACGACGCCGCCATCGGTCCAGACGACCTCCTTGCGGATGCGCTGCGTTCTGGAGAAATTCGACATGGCCTGGCCTTCCGTGATCGACATCGCCTGCGGGGGGACGCCCCGCCCCACCTGAGCGCGTCGGGCGGCGTCATGCAAGGGCGGGCCGCCCGACATGTGCAAACTTGACACCGCCGGTCGTCCGGTTAAGTCGGCACCGGTCGTTCACGACGGAACGGCCATCCGACGATCCTCCTCCGTACAGGCCGACGCATCAGGGCTGCATCATCAGCGCCGGTCGCAGCGCACGGGCCGAGATCCTCTGAAATCATGCGCCCTATGGACCCGCCATGACATCCACCCGACCACCCGCCCCGCCCGCCGGCGCGGCCCCCGCCAATTCGCCCGCCCAGGTCCTGACGGCCAGCCTCATCGGCACGACGATCGAATTCTTCGACTTCTACATCTATGCGACGGCCGCGGTGCTGATCTTTCCGTCGCTGTTCTTTCCGGGATCGGACCCGACCACGGCGCTGCTGGCGTCCTTTGCGACCTTCTCGATCGCGTTCTTTGCGCGGCCGTTGGGGGCCATCGTCTTTGGCCATTACGGCGACCGCATCGGCCGCAAGGCCACGCTGGTCGCCGCGCTTCTGACGATGGGGGTGTCGACCGTCACCATCGGCCTGTTGCCGACCTATGACCAGATTGGCGTCTGGGCGCCGCTGCTGCTGGCGCTGTGCCGGTTCGGACAGGGCTTCGGCCTGGGCGGCGAATGGGGCGGGGCCGTCCTGCTGGCGACCGAAAACGCACCCGAGGGCAAGCGCAGCTGGTACGGGATGTTCCCGCAGCTGGGCGCGCCCGTCGGTCTTCTGCTGTCGTCGGGGTTCTTCTGGGTGCTGCTGCACTTCATCACCCAAGACGAGCTGCTGGCCTGGGGCTGGCGGCTGCCGTTCCTGTCGTCGATCCTGCTGGTCGGGATCGGCCTGTGGATCCGCCTGTCCATCACCGAGACCCCCGAATTCGCCGAGGCCGTGAAAAAGGACAAGCGCGTGTCCGTCCCCCTGGCCGAACTGTTCCGCCATCACAAGCTGAGCGTGTTCCTGGGCACCTTCGCGGCGCTGGCGACCTTCGTGCTGTTCTATCTGGCGACGGCGTGGCTGCTGTCCTACAACGTCAAGGTCCTGGGGATCCCGTTCAAGGACGCATTGCTGATCCAGATCTATGGATCGGTCGTCTTCGGCCTGACAATTCCCTTTGCCGGCAAGATCGCGGATCGCACCGGGCGCTATGGCTTCCTGATCATCGTGACCATCCTGATCGGGGCCTTTGCCCTGTCCTTCGGGTCGCTGATGCAGGGCAGCGCCCAGAACGAGGCCAGCGTCTATCTGTTCGTCACGATCAGCCTGATGCTGATGGGCCTGACCTATGGGGTCATCGGGGCGGCGCTGGCCGCGCCCTTCCCGGCCCAGGTCCGCTATACCGGGTCGTCGCTGACGTTCAACTTTGCCGGCATCTTCGGCGCGTCGCTGGCACCTTATGCAGCAACCTGGCTGCAGATGAACTATGGCATGGCGCAGGTCGGATACTATCTGCTGGGCGCCGCCGTGATCTCGTTGATCTGCATCGTGGCTACGGGGCGCGACAAGATCTGATCGCCGACCGGTGATTCTTGCACCCCGCGCCCGGCGGCGCGGGATGCATCCGTCATGCGCCGCCGCGCAGACAGGCCCCAAGCGTGCGCCGCTGCCCACCATCGGCGTCGAAATTGTCGGGCGCCAGCCACGCCAGATAGCCGGGTCGCAGTTCCTGCCAGTCTTGATCGGTCATCGCGAACCAGGCCGTGTCGCGGTTGGTCCCCTTGACGACCATGTGCTGCCGAAAGACCCCCTCGGGCCGAAAACCGAAACGCAGGGCGGCCCGTTTCGAGAGCGCGTTCAGGTCGTTGCATTTCCATTCGAACCGCCGATAGCCCAACGCAAAGACGTGGTCCGCGAACAGGAACAGCGCCTCGGTCGCCATGCGGCTGCGCTGCAGGGCGGGGCCCCACATGATGCTGCCGATCTCGATCACGCCATGGGTGCGGTCGATCCGCATCAACGCCTGACGACCCTCGGCGCGGCCCGTGGCGGCATCGACCACCGCAAAGAACATCGGGTCGGCCGATGACGATACATGGTCGACCCAATCCGCAAAGGTGGCACGATCCTGGGGCGGATGCTCGAAAAGCCAGCGAAAGCGGTCATCGGTCCCGTCCGCGGATGCGGCAGCGTACAGCGTCCCTGCATGACCGGCCTGCAGCGGTTCCAACCGCACGTATCGTCCGATGATCGGCGCCCGCGCGGGGGCCGGGGGCGGTGACCAGCGGGTCAGGCCCACATGCATGTCCCATCGCTCCTTTCCAAGGCTGGCGGCCCGTTGCGCCACGGATGGACCCGCGCGATGCCTGACCCGGGATGACCCCTGGGCATCACACCGGTGCCTCGACCAGCGTCAATGCCCCGTCGGGCAGCGGCCGCTGCAGCTCAGTCGCCGGTATGCCGTCCAGCCAGGCGTGCCATTCCTGGGGGCGCGTCAGGATCACCGGCATCGCCTTGGGATGGATCGGCGCGACCTCGGCGTTCGGAGGACAGGTCAGAAAGGCATAGAGGTCGTCGACCGTCTCTCCGTCCTTGACCTTGCGAACCGATCGCCAGCCGCGCGTCTCGATCCCGGCAAAGAACAGGGTCGCGCCTGGATCGGCGGGTGCGAACCACTGCACGCCCTTGCCCTTGCCGCGCGGTTCGGAAAAGCTGGTCAGCGGCACCAGACAGCGATGCTCGCGGCCAAGCCAGCGCCGCCAATGGGGGGACTCCAGGTTGCGGACATTCGTGACGCCCGGGTCGCGTTCCGTATTCAGCGCAAAGCGCGGCGACGGCATGCCCCACCGCGCCTTGACCAGCTCCGGCCCGACCGCGCCGTTCCGGATGATCGGCGCCAACTGGTCGGGATAGACGCTGCCCGGCGCCAGGTTTCCCGACCGGTCCGTCAGCCCGTCGATCAACCGGACAAGCGCCTCCTGCGGCGTCGTGTGGTTGTAAAGGTTGCAGATCGCCCCGCCCTCCGCTGGTTCGCGTCCATCTCTGGGCCCGTCCCGGACCGGCGTCAATGACCCGCCGGCCACGGTGACGGGCACCGTGGGCATGGGGCCGCCGCCGTGTCAGCCGTGCTCTTCGGCGGCGGTCTGTTCCAGGGCCTGGTTCAGGGCGCGCAGGACGTCGACGTGATGGACGCTGCCGATCAGGCGCAGGGGGTCGTCCGGGCCGTCGCAGGCCGTCACGGCCAGAAACACCGCGCCGCTTCGTTCGAACAGCGGCAGGGCCTCGGCCAGGGTGGTGGTCGGGGCCACGGTCGGACCGCGTTCTGCCATGGCACGGACCAGATCCTCGGCCGGGGCATCCGGGGCGTCCAGCGCGCGGATGACCGGCGTGACGCGCAGCTGGTGGGGCAGCCAGGCCTGCGGCCCTTCGGACAGGTGGATGCCCCGCCGCTCCAGTTGGGTCAGGAAGAACGACCGCCTGACCAGGGTCGATGCCAGGGCGGAACTGAGCGAGACCGAGGTCATCACCGCGATGCCCGTCTGCCAGTCTCCGGTCATCTCGAACACGATCAGCGCGGTCGAGATGGGGGCGCCCAGGACGGCCGCGCCGACCGCGGCCATGCCGGCAAAGGCATAGACGTTGACGCTGCCGGAATAGCCGGGCGCAAGGGTCGTGGCGATGATCCCGAAGGCCAGGCCGGTCAGCGACCCCATGACCAGCGCGGGCGAGAACACCCCGCCCCCCATGCGCCCGCCCAGCGTGATCGCGACCGCCAACGCCTTGACGACCGCGAACATGACCGCCTGCCCCAGGCCGATCTGGCCGGACAGCGCCGCGGCGGTGGTTTCATAGCCCACGCCGATGATGTGCGGAAAGGGAATGGCGATCACACCAAGGGCAAGCCCCGCCAGCGCGGGCCGGGACCAGCGCGGCCAGCCGATCCGCGCCATCGCCCGCGTCGCCAGACTGTCGGCGCGAAAGATCCCGCCCATCATCGCCGCCGCGACCAGCGCGCAGACAAGGCCCAGCACCATGAAGGCGGGCAATTCGATATGGAAGGCCAGGTCAGGCTCGACCGGCAGCATGAATTCGGTCAGGCCGCCGAACTGCAGCCGGTTGATGACCGTGCCCGCCACCGCGGCGATCGCGATCGGGGCAAAGGCGCGCGTCGCGAAATGCCGCAGCACGACCTCATGCGCGAAAAGCGCCCCGGCGATGGGCGCGTTAAAGCTGGCGGCGACCGCACCCGCGACGGCGCATCCCAACAGCTCCCTGCCGGTCATAGGGCTGGCCTTGATGCGCCGCGCGACCGCGGTCGAGACGACGCCGGCCAGATGCACGACAGGCCCCTCGCGCCCGGAACTGCCGCCGGTGCCCAGCGTGATCAGCGAGGCCGCGGCCGATGCCAGACCCTCGCGGACCTCGACCCGGCCCCCGTCCAGCGCCGCGCCCTCGATCACGTCGGCCACCGCGCGCACGCGCCCGTCTGGGGTAAAGCGATCCAGGATCAGCCCGACGACAAGTCCGCCCAGGACCGGCACCACCAGCACCCAGGCCCAAGGCAGGTCGCGCGCGACGCTGGCCAGGGTCAGGTCGTCGGCGCCGTAGAGGGCCCTCTGAACCCCCGAGATACCCAGCCTGAACCCAAGCGCCGCAAATCCCGCCGCGATGCCGATCAGCAGCGCCAGCACCCAGAACTGCACCTGTCGCAGGGCCCTGTCGGCCGCAATGCGCAGGACGGGATACAAGTCGCGGCGCCATCGGCGCAGGGTGCGTCTGACAAGAAGGGCGAAGGCAGGTCTCATTCGGGCAAGGCTGGCACAGCATCGTCATCTTGGCGAGGGTCATCCGTCACGCGGACATGGTGCACGGCCCAAGGCCGGCACCGGCACGGCGTTCTACCGATACCGGGCACCCCACATCGGCGGCGGCTGATCCCCCACGACGCGGCCGATGGCGGCGTCAGAGGGCCAGCCCCTCGCCCCGGGGATCATGCGCGCCAGAACAGCCCGTCGCGTCGATGCGGATCGCGCCTGCGCAGCCGAAGATCGGGGACAGGGCCGGCAGTTCGGCCGTCTCATGCCCCAATGCGGCCAGAGAGGCGATCGCCGCGTCGCCCAGGGAGGCCTCGACCTTGAGGCTGTCGCGGCTGTCCGAAAAGGTTCGCCCCAGAAGAAAGCGCGGCTGCGCCAAGGCTGCCTCGGGCGACAGCCCCAGATCGATCAGGCCGCTCAGCACGACGGCCAGTGTCTGCGGCTGGCCATCCGCGCCCTGCGTGCCATAGAGAAGATGCGGCCGGCCATCCTTCAGCGCGATGCCGGGGTTCAGCGTATAGAAGGGCCGCTTTCCGGGGGCGATGACATTCGGGTGGGTCGGATCGGTGGCAAAGCTTGCGCCACGATTGTGCCAGATGATCCCGGTATCGCCGATGACGCAGCCGCTGCCCCAGTCGAAATAGGTGCTCTGCAGGACCGATGCGCAGCGCCCCTGCCCGTCCGTCGCGGCGAAGAACACCGTATCTCCATGCCGGACCCTGTGCGGCCAGGCCAGTGCACGATCCGCGCGGATCGCGCCCGCCTTGGCGTCCAGCCGATCCGGGGACAGCAGCGCCGATATGTCGTCGCCCGCGTGGTCCGGGTCGGCGATACGCCCGCGGTCCAGGAAGGCCTGCTTGACCGCCTCGACCAGCAGATGGGTTCGCATTGCGGGGTCGCGGGGGATCCGCAGCCGGTCGAGGATGCCCATGATGGCCAGCGTGGTCACCCCCTGCGTGGGCGGCGGCGGCGCCAGCAGCATCAGGTCGCGATAGGGCTGGGACAGCGGTTGCGCCGCCCGGCTGTGCGTCGCGGCAAGGTCGGCGGCGGTCAGCGGCGCGCCTGCCTGGGCCAGGCCCTGGGCGATCCGCTGCGCCGCCGGTCCCTGATAGAAGCTGCGCAGCCCGTCCCGGACCATCAGGGACAGGATCTCGGCCAGTTGCGGCTGGCGTAGCAGGTCGTTTCCGGCAGCGGCGAACTGGGCCGCAAAGCCCGGCCAGGCCGGCCAGTCCGCGGCGCGGAAATCCAGCCAGAACCGTTGGCTGGCGCTGGGCCGAAACCCGTCGCGCGCAAGGGCCAGCGCGGGCGCCAGCAGCGCCCCCGGCGTCATCGCCCCGCCCCATCGGGACGCCGACAGGCGCAGGGCATGGTCCCAGCTGTCGACGGCGCAGGCGGTCGTCAGCATCGACCGCGGCCCCCGCAGGGGCAAGGCGGCGGGCAGGTCCGGCAGGACGCCCGGCGCCTGGCCGATGCCCATCAGCGTCGTCGCCCAACCCTCGCGGTCGGCCATAAGCCAGACCGCGTCGCCGCCCAAGCCGCAGAAATGCGGCATGACCACGGCCAGGACCGCGCCCATCGCCACGGCGGCCTCGGCCGCGGTGCCGCCGCGCTGCAGGACGTCCGCCCCGGCCCGTGTCGCCAGCGGGTGCGGGCTGGTCGCCATCGGCTGCATCGCGGCGGCCGCCATCAGTCGGCCAGGACCAGCTGGCGGTCGTCCAGCGGCGGCAGGAAGCTGCGGTCGAAGACCTGCCCGGCTTCGGGCGTGGTCTGCAGCTGATAGCCCTCGGCGACGATGTCGATGGCGCGCGACAGGCGGTCGTCATCCAGATCGCCCAGACCGATCCGGGTCACCTCGTCCGAGGCGATCAGGTTCTCGTACGAGAACATCATCCGCGCCATCTCAAGGTCGCGATTGGCCAGGTTGTCGAAGGCCAGGACGGCATCGACGCCCGCCTCGTGGTCCTGGGCGATCTCGACCGCGGCGCGGTTGATCGCACGGACCAGGCCGGTCACGGCCTCGGGGTTGTCGGCGATCATCGCCTGAGAGACCATGACCCCGTTGGCATAGAGGTCCAGCCCGTGATCGCCGAAGTTCAGCCAGTTGAAATCCGCCGCGGGGTCCTGGCGGTTGTTGATCAGGTTGAACCAGGCCGTGATGTTGAACACCATCGCCCCGTCGATGTCGCCGCGGATCAGCATCGGTTCAGTCAGGTTCGGCGCCAGGCTTTCGATAGTGATACTGTCCAGGTCGACGTCGTTCATGCGCGCAAAAACCGGAAGCAGCTTGGTCGTGGGCGTCCCGGGCGCGCCGCCCAGGGTCTTGCCCGCCAGATCGGCAGGGGTCGTGATGCCGCTTTCCTTGCGGGTCACGACCGTGAAGGGCGGATCGTTCCACAGCTGATAGACCATGACCGGGGTCTGGTCGGGGCGTTCGGCGGCGTTCTGGATAATGGCGTTGATGTCGCCAAAGCCCGCGTCATAGGTGCCCGACATGATCCGGGTGACGGTGGCGGCGGACCCCTCGCCCTGGTCGATGGTGACGTTCAGGCCCTCCTCCTCGAAATAGCCCTTCTGCTGGGCCAGCAGGATGGGCGCATCGGACCCTTGCGTCTTCCAGCCCAGGGTGAAGCGGATGTCGGTCTGGGCCAGCGCGGGGGCGGCCATCGCGATCAGGGATGCGGCGGCAAGCAGCGATTTCAGCATCGGGATACCTTTCGGATCAGGAGGGGGACAGGTCGGTACGGCGGTTCGCCCAGCCCACGACGCGGCCCTCGATGACCGAGAACAGGACGTAGAGGGCGACCCCCAGGAAGGCCAGGATGAACAGGCCGGCAAAGACCAGCGGCACGTCGAAGTTCGACGACGCGCTCATCATCACGTTGCCGATGCCCTTGTTCGAGGCGACGGTCTCGGCCAGCACGGTGCCGACGAAAGCATAGGTGGCCGCGATCTTCAGCGAGGCGAAGAAGAACGGCATGGTGCGCGGCAGGCCCACGTTCAGCAGCAGGTCCATCTTGCCGGCGCCCAGGGATTTCAGAACGTCCTCCATCTCGGGCTCGGTCGTGGCAAGGCCGGTGGCGATGTTGACCACGATGGGAAAGAAGCACATGGCCAGTGCGGTCAGGACCGCAGGCACCGGCCCCGCCCCGAACCACAGCACGAAGATCGGGACAACCGCGACCTTCGGGATGGACGAGAACCCGATCAGTAGCGGATAGGCCGTGTCATAGGCCACCCGCGACGTGCCGATCAGCGCGCCGATCACGACGCCCACCGCCACGCCAAGGCCAAAGCCGATCATGGTCGTCCACAGCGTCTGGATGATGTGCGGCCACAGGACCGGAAAGCGCGCGACCAACGTCGCCATCACCTGCGACGGGCGCGGCACCACCAGGTCGGACACGTTCAGGGCCAGGCACAGAACCTCCCACCCCAGGAAGAAGGCGACGATCAGCGCGGCGGACCACATGCGGCGACGGATGGCATAGTTCATGACGCGACCTTTCGGGCGGATTCGCCGCGGGCATCGATGATGCGTTCGCGCAGGCGCTGGTTCAGAGCCACGAAATCGGGCTGGAAGGTCATCTCGACCGTGCGCGGGCGGGGAAAGGTGACGGGGCTGTCGTCGATGATGCGGCCGGGGCGCGCGCTCATCACGCAGATCCGCGTGCCCAGAAAGCCGGCCTCCTTGAGGTCATGCGTGACCAGGATCACGGTGGGGCGACGCTTGATCCACAGATCCTGCATCGTGCCCCACAGCTCCTCTCGGGTGAACTGGTCCAGCGCGCCGAAGGGTTCGTCCAGCAGCAGCAGGCTGGGTTCGTGGATCAGCGCGCGGCACAGGTTGGCACGCTGCAGCATGCCGCCCGACAGCTGCCAGGGGTAATGACCGGCGAACTTTTCCAGGCCCACATCGGCCAGCAGCGCGTGGACCCTGTCGCGGTACTCGCCCCGCTTCTTGCGGGCGTAATCCTGTCGGAACGGGCGCACGATCTTCAGCGGCAGCATGACGTTCTGTTCGATCGTCAGCCATGGCAGCAGGGTCGGGTTCTGGAACGCCATGCCGACGCGCAGGGCGCGGGCCGCGACCTCGCGTCCGCCCACGATGATCTCTCCACCAGACGGGCGGGTCAGGCCGCCGACCAGCTTGAGGATCGTCGACTTGCCGCAGCCGGACGGCCCGACAAGCGCCAGGAATTCGCCCTCGTCCAAGTGCAGGTCTGTCGGTTGCAGCGCCTGGACGCGCTCTGCGCCCTGTCCGAAGGCGACCGATGCCCGCGACAGCTGAACCGCTGGTCGCTTTCGTTCCGGCGCGATCTGTGCAAGATCCGGGTTCATGAGGTTCCCCTGTCAAAGGTGCATGACAAAAGTGCATACACTTTATACCGAATCCTTAGCCCGCCGGTGCCCAGCCACGCAAACCGCGGGGCGCTGGAAAATGGTGGCCGGATGGTCGATGCCGAAACTTTCCTCAGTTCCGGGCTACATACCCGATCAGCAGGCGGTCGCATGACGGCGGGGGCGCGTTCCGTCGGCGGCGACCGCATGGCCGCAATCTGCCAGGGCATCCGTCGGGCCATCATCGAAGGGGCGCTGATGCCCGGCGACCGCCTGCCCGAGGATGCCCTTGGCGAAAGCTTTGGCGTCAGCCGCACCATCGCGCGCCATGCCCTGGGGCAGCTGGCCGCCGAAGGCCTGGTCGATCTGCGCCGCAACCGCATCGCGACCGTGACCGCGCCCACGCCGGCCGATGCGCGCGACATCTTCGACATCCGCGTGGCCCTGGAACGTCAGGTCGTGCAGCATCTGGCCGGTCACCTGTCGCCCGACCAGGTCGCCGCCCTGAAGGAGATCGTCCGCCAGGAGCATGATGCGCGCCACGGGCCCGACGGCGCGTCGATCCGGCTGGCAACCGAGTTCCACATCCGCCTGGCCGAAATGACCGGCAAGCCGATCCTAGTCCGCTATGTCACTGAAATCTGTTATCGCGCGGGCCTGTCGCTGTCTGCGCTAGCCCGCCCGCATTCATCGGACTGCGCCATCAGCGAACATCTGGCCCTGATCGACCTGATCGCCAAGGGGCCCGCCGACAAGGCCGCCGACCTGATGGCCGAGCATCTGGAGGCCGTGGCCGCCCGCGCCCTGCTGTCGGGCGATCGCAGCCGCAGCCGCGATCTGGTCAACATCCTGCAGCCCTATGCCAAGGGCTGATCAGCCCTTGGCGATGGTGGGATCAAGGATCCATTCGGCGCTGTCGTTCCAGACGTCCGTGTCCAGGATCAGCCCATCCTGCACCGTGAACCGGTCGATATAGCGGTTCCCGTCGAAAGGCGTGCCATCCGGCCAGGCGCCATGCAGATAGCCCAAGCTATAGACGATCGTCTGCTCGCCCGCCGGCACGACGTCGTACCGCTCGATCCGCTTCTTGACCCAGGCATAGCGGGCCGCGTTGAAACCGGTCGGCCCCGACGGCGTGTCGAAGACGCGCCCGCCCGTGAACCGGCAGGTAAAGCCCGGCGCGACGAAGGTCGCGGCCAGCACCGGATCGGGCGCCATCGACGCCGCAAGATAGTCCTTGACCGCCTGCAGGTCTTTTTCGGTGTTCTGGTTCATCGCGCTCTCTGCTTGTCTGTGGCGGGGTAAAGTGCATACACTAGAAGAATACAGAAGGTCGCCGGGGACACAAGAACGATGCTGGATCTGATCCTGAAGAATGCCCGCCTGCCGCAGGGTGCCACAGATATCGGCATCGCCGGCGGTCGCATCGCCGCCCTGGGCCGTGACCTTGGCCCGTCGCGCGAGGTCCGCGACATCGAACACCGCGCCGTCCTGCCGGGGCTGGTCGAGGCGCATATTCACCTGGACAAGGCCGGCTTGCTGTGCCGCTGCGGTCAGGCGGACAGCGTGCAGGCCGCCGTGGCCGCGGTCAGCGCGCTGAAGCGCGACTTTACCGTCGACGATGTTCGCAGCCGCGGCGCGCAGGTGATCGAGGCCGCGGTCCGGCAGGGCACCATGCACATGCGCACCCATGTCGAGGTCGACCCCCGCGCCGGATTGCGCAGCCTGAAGGCAGTGCTGGCCCTGAAGGACGACTATGCCTTTGCGCTGGACCTGCAGGTCTGCGCCTTTGCCCAGGAAGGCCTGACCAACGATCACGGCACCGAGGCGCTTTTGGAACAGGCGCTGGCGCAGGGGGCCGACCTTCTGGGCGGCTGCCCCTATACCGACAGCGACCCGCTGGCGCAGATCGACATCCTGTTCGCGATGGCCGTGCGGCACGACGTCGATCTGGATTTTCACCTGGATTTCGACTTGGACCCCGACGGGTCCCAGATCAAGGCGATCTGCGACCGGACGATCCGCCACGGCTGGCAGGGCCGCGTGAACCTGGGCCATGTGACCAAGCTGGCGGTGATGACCGACGGTGCCCTGCGCGATCATGCCGCGATGCTGGCCCAGGCCCGGGTCGCCGTGACCGCCCTGCCCGCCACCGACCTGTACCTGAACGGCATGGACCAGGGCCACCGCGCGCCCCGCGGCGTAGCGCCCCTGCACCTGCTGGAAGGGGTGACGGTCGCGGTGGCGACGAACAACGTGATGAACCCGTTCACGCCTTATGGCGACTGCTCGTTGCTGCGGATGGCCAACCTCTATGCCAACGTGATGCATCTTGGCGCCGGCGATTTCACGGCCTGCCTACGGATGATCACCGACGGCCCGGCCCGCATCCTGCGTGTGGCCGATTACGGGCTGTCGGTCGGCGATCGCGCCGACCTGATCGTGCTGGACGCCGAGACGGCCGAGGATGGACTGGCCACCATCGCGGCACCACTGATGGGCTTCAAGGCCGGTCGCCAAAGCTTCGACCGGCCCGCGGCGCGATTGCTGCGCCCCACGGCGGGCACCCTGCCCGCCTGACGCAGCGCCATGCACCACGTGCCTGGCGCTGCCTGTCATCGTTCAGCTGTCGTGTTCGGCCAGCCAGGCCTCCATCATCTCGATCTCGGCCTCCTGCGCCGCGATGACCTCCTCGGCCAGGGCGCGCACCTGGGGGTCCTGACCGTGTTCAAGGACGATGCGCGCCATGTCGATGGCGCCCTGGTGGTGGGGGATCATCCCCCGCATGAAGTCCACGTCCGCGTCATTGGTGTATTCGACGTCCATGTTCGCGTGCATCTCGGCCATCGCTGCGCGATAGGCCGTCGTTGCCGGCGTGTCGTCGGGTCGTGCCCCGGACGTCGCCATGTCGTCATGCGCGGAATGATCCATCGTCTGCTGGGCAAGACCCGGCGCGGCGACGGCAAGGGCGGTCAGCAGGATGGGGACGAACGTTTTCATGGCAGTGCTCTCCTTCTTCCCGATCTCAGATAATCCTTCCCATCGTTGCAAGGTCAATGCCGCGCGGACGGCGTCATCACGCCCTTGACCTTCCCATGATGGGAAGCCCCATATCCCTGTCATCGCAATGACGGAGCCCTGCCATGAACATCGGAGACGCCGCCAACCGCTCGGGCGTATCGGCCAAGATGATCCGTTACTATGAACGGATCGGCCTGATCCCGACAGCCAGCCGGACGGCCTCGGGCTATCGCGAATACGAACCGCGCGACGTCCATATGCTGCGCTTTATCGCCCGCGCGCGCGACCTGGGCTTCTCGGTTGCCGAGATCACCGAACTGCTGGACCTGTGGCGCGACAAGGACCGGCGCAGCGCCGACGTCAAGGCGCTGGCGCAGGCGCGGGTCCGGGACCTGCGCCACAAGATCGCGCACCTGCAGGACATGGCCGACACGCTGGAGGAACTGGCGAATGCCTGCGCCGGAAACGAGCGTCCGAACTGTCCGATCCTGCAGCGGCTGGAGACCTTGGACACGGATGACGAACCGTTGTCCCGCAGGCGGCCCGAACGGGGATTCAAGGAAAGGATCGGCGGGTGACGGATCGACGCATGTTCATGACGGCGCTGGCGGCGGGCATTCTTGCCGGCCCGGCGATGGCATGGTCTGGTCAGGCGCCGGTCCGCGCGCGGGTCTTTCGCGCGCCCGATTGCGGATGCTGCGGCGCGTGGGTCGCGCATCTGCGGGATCACGGCTTTGCCGTAGAGGTGGTCACGACCGATGACATGCAGGGCGTCAAGGATCGCCATGCCGTGCCTGCGCCGCTGCGCTCCTGCCACACGGCCCTGATCGACGGTTATATGATCGAGGGCCATGTGCCCGCCACCGACATCAGCGCCCTGCTCGCGCAGCGTCCGCCGGCCGCAGGCCTGGCGGTGCCCGGCATGCCCGCCGGATCGCCCGGCATGGAGGTGGGCGGGCGGCGCGATCCCTATGACGTCATCCTTTGGACCGGGTCCGAAACCCGCGTCTTTGCAAACCATCGAGGTTGACCATGACCCTGACGACCCCCAAGACCGCCACCCTTCACCGCATGGTGATGGCCAAGCACATGTGCCCCTATGGCCTCAAATCGCTGGACCTGCTGCGGCGCCAGGGCTTTCGCGTCGAGGACCACCACCTGACCACCCGTGCCGAGGTCGACGCGTTCAAGGAACAACACGATGTCCGGACCACGCCGCAAACCTTCATCGACGGTCGGCGGATCGGCGGCTATGACGACCTGAGGCGGCATTTCGGCAAGACCGTCCGCGACAAGTCTGCGACCACCTACCGCCCCGTGATCGCGCTGTTCGCGATGGCCGCCGCGATGGCCCTTGCGACCAGCTGGGCCGCGTTCGGTCAGCTGATCACCATCGCCGCGGCCGAGTGGTTCGTGGCCTTCGCCATGTGTCTGCTGGCCCTGCAGAAGCTGAAGGACGTCGACAGCTTTGCCACGATGTTCCTGAACTATGACCTCCTGGCGCAGCGGTGGGTCCGCTACGGCTACGTCTATCCCTTCGCCGAGGGACTGGCGGGCGTCCTGATGGTCGCGGGTGCGCTGATGTGGCTGTCCATTCCGGTCGCCCTGTTCATCGGCACGATCGGCGCCGTGTCGGTCTGGAAGGCCGTCTATGTCGACAAGCGAGACATCAAATGCGCCTGCGTCGGCGGCGACAGCAACGTCCCCCTGGGGTTTGTCTCCCTGACCGAGAACCTGATGATGATCGCCATGGCGGTCTGGATGCTGATCAAGGTCACGGTGCTGGCGCATTAGTAGGTATCAGTTGGGGATCAAGCGGCTGGCAATGGCTTCTGAATGAAAACGGAAAAGAAAAACGACCGGCCATTTCCGACGTGCGTCCCAATGAGGCTCCAGATTGATTCAGTATCAGAGCCAAAACAAAACAGCTGCGGTGAACATGACCTCGGAAAAGCGTTCCCGGGAACCGGTCGCATTGATTGCGACGGACTTCTACTCCGTGACTTGACCAAGCAGGCTCCCGATAGATCCCCCATGAGAGATTCTAGGATGATCTTTCGTCGCCATAAGGTGCCCCAACCCCAGCAAGCCTATCGCGATTGAGATGCGAGCGCAGAATGTCGACATTGCGCAGGTTGGACTTGAACCAAGCATCAAAGACGCTTCCGACAAGAGGGATGCTGCCAAATGTCGTGTCCACGGCAACGTTGATCCCCTGCCTCACAAGCTTGTGCCTAGGCAGCCCCATGCGATAACTTTCCAAGACGATCCATGCCGCCGGCAGCATTGCCGCAGCGTCACCGAGCCCCGGCACCAAACCTGCGATCGCGTCGTATCCGACCCGAAACCGTGTGCCTGGGATTCGAAACACACAATCCAGTTTGCCGGAAAGCTGTTCCAGCCGTTCAAAGCGCGCCTTGTGCAGATCATCGTTCATATGGTTGCAAGCACGACAGCACCACCATTGTTCCCAAATGCCTTGATCTGTTGGCGCGTCGGCGTAGCGTGACACTGTGGCTTTTCCGCCAAGCCCCCGTCGGGGTTACCGGCGCATGCGCGGCCGTGCAAAGGGTACAAACCGCCCGGCAGCCAAGCCGATGACGACACCAATCCCGAGACCGATCAGGTCCGCAAGCCAGTCCCCAAGACTGCGGTCACGCCCGACGAATGGCTGAAGGATCTCAATCAAGCCGCCAAACGCCAGATAGGCGGGTAGAGCCAGCATCAGCCAACGCGGCCGAAGATAGGCCATCGGAAAGGCAAGCACCCCGAACGCGACCATATGGTAGATCTTGTCGGATTCCGCGACTGACCCCAAAGGCGGCGCTGGTACCGGCGTCAGCGTCAGGACCGCAATCGCAGTTGCGACCAGACATGACAGCCCTAAGGCGAGTTTCGACTGAAGGCGCATGAACTCTTCGCGTTATGAACATTTGCCGGGCAAAAACCACGACGATACCGGCCTTACACCATGATGGGCCTGAATACAGGGTCACCTTGACCTGTTGAGGAATCATAACGGTATGCAGCATGACGGGGGCGCCGGTCAGCCGACGGCTCAACGCGTCAAATCTCTTTGTAGAAAAGAAGCAGCTCCCGGAGCTTACCCGGGAGCCCACGCATGTCATCGACAATGCGTCTTTGTCGTACTGCTCGTGCCCTCGATCTCTGCCGCCGAAGTGCGCTCAACTACTGAGGTAGTTCTTATTATTATTTTCTGCTTAAGGTTAACGGGGCGCTCTGTCTAACGTTATTTTCGTAGCAGGGTCAGTTTTACAAGATACAGGGCAATGCCTTGGGAAGCGGCCCGCTACCAGGCAGTGCGATAGCGCATGCGGTTTTCCGGATGGACAACGCGACCCTCTCTGATCGCCTGAACGACGGCCGCTTTATGGGCTGCCAAACGGGCGGCGTATCCTGCCCTTGAGAAGTATTCAGGCTGGAACAGGATCATGCCATTCTCATCCGTCACGAGGTGAAAGTCGCGGCCGATGCCAAGTCCCCGATGCGCGGGAAACACGATGGGATGGTAATTGCTGACGCCGCCTGCCAGTGCGCCGCACTTCGTGCAGACCGCGAGGACGACCGCATTCATCAGGAAAAACAGCACGTCTGAGCGTTGGCTGAAGGGCAGCACAATGGCCGAAGCCGGGTCCCTGACGAAGTCTGTGTGGGCGTCACCGATTTCTTCGGCTCCGACATACAGTTGCAGACGGTCCGCACTGCTCATATCCGCGTCGTCGATGATCCAGGCATCCGGGGGAGCGAAGGCCGCCAGAGGCAAGGTTGCAAGCCGTGGTGGCCGGCTTGGCATGTGCGATCGGGTCATGTGCCGGGCCTTAATCTCTCTCCTGAGCGATGATCTTCATGAGGCCGTAAAAGCGCAATACCTTCCCTGCGCCGCTTCGGCCCAACCACTGCGTCTGGCTTAGCCTGACATCCCAAAAGTAGGGACATCACCGATACTTTGCCGGCCATTCGGGAGTGACCGTGGGTATGGTCGCCACTGCCTGCAGTCGGTAGTGCCGGTGAACCTACAGCGCTCGCGCCCCCTTGTGGCCTAACGTCCGGGCGCGGCGGCCGAACCTGCCAGGATACCCCCATCGATCGTCAGTTCAGCCCCGGTCATGTAGGCCGCCTCGTCCGATGCCAGCATGACCGCCAGCGCAGCCACCTCCTCGGGCCTGCCAAAGCGGCGCAGGGGCGTGTCGGCCACCATTGCCGCCTCCCGCTTGCTGCGGTCGGGGCCATTGCCCAGCATCAGCTCCCACATCGGCGTCATCACCGCCGCGGGATGGATCGAGTTGCACCGGATGTTCAGGCCCTGCCCCGCGCAGTACAGCGCCACGCTTTTCGTGTGATTGCGAACGGCGGCCTTGGAGGACGCGTAGGCCGCCGCCATCGGGATACCGACAAGCCCCGAGCGCGAGGAGATGTTGATGATCGATCCCACGCCTTTCGGCCTCATGGCGCGGATGGCGTAGCGGCAGCCCAGGAAGGTACCGTCCAGGTTGACGGCATGAACGGCGCGCCAATCGGCAAGCCGTGCATTTTCCGGATCATGCGCCGGTGGGACGGATCCCTCGAACCCGGTGACCCCGGCGTTGTTGACGACGATATCCATCGTCGGGAACTGCTCGGCAATCGTACTCCAGTCCGCTTCGGAGGTGACGTCGAGCCGGCCGAATGTCCCACCAATCGCGTCTGCCACGGCATGGCCGCCGATCCTATCGATGTCGGTGACAACGACATGTGCGCCCTCGTTGGCAAAGGCCGTTGCGATGGCCGCACCGATGCCGCGCGCCGCGCCTGTCACGAGCGCCGTCTTTCCGGACAGTCTGGCCATGGGAGATCCTTCGCGTTCAAAAGTGAAACTGATCGACGCACCGCATGAAGGCGCGCGGCTTGTCTCGGACGTCCTAACAAAAAACCCTATCCATCGTCATCCACTTCTCATCAGCCGCTTGCCCAGTCGATGGGCGATCCCACAGGGTCCGGGGTCGTCGACGTCCAGGTCGGAGCCGTTCCGTCATCCGTCAAACTCTTCAGCCGCATATGTAACTCAGGAACCTTTCGGCAGCATCACGGTTGGCTGCCCGGACACATCGCGGTGTCTTACCACCATACGTCGTCCGACCAACGGACTTTCCTTTCCCCTTCACCTCCCTCAATCGAACCCTGCCTTCGGCGCGGTTTCGAAAGGCATGACATGTTCGAAACCCTGACCCGGCCACCCGATCCGTACATCCTTCTGATGATGGGACTGGGGTTGCTGATTGCACTCGTCGCCTGGCTTCCCCTGGCTCTCCGCCGTGTTCCACTGTCCCTCCCGATCGTCTGTATCGGCCTTGGCATGGGTCTGGGTGCCATTCCCGGATTGCGGTTCGCTCCATCGCCCCTGGAGCACCCTGAAATCACCGAACGGTTTGCCGAATTCGTGGTCATCATCGCGCTGATGGGCGCGGGCCTCAAGATCGATCGCGTGCTGGCCCTGCGTTCATGGCTGATCACCTGGCGACTGATCTTTCTGACCCTACCCTTGGGGATCGCGCTGATTGCTGTCCTTGCGGGGACATGGCTGGCCCTGCCATGGGCCATGGCGCTGCTTCTCGGGGCGGTTCTGGCACCGACGGATCCGGTCCTGGCCTCGGATGTGCAGGTCGGCCCCCCGAAGACCGGCGAGGAGGACGAGGTCCGGTTCGCCCTGACATCCGAGGCTGGCGTGAACGACGGCGCCGCTTTCCCCTTCGTCCATCTGGCCATAGCCTTGGCGTCCGCGTCCGTGACGCACGAACCTTGGGCCCTGGACTGGCTGACCTACAATGTCGTTTGGGAGATCGGCGTCGGCATCCTGGGCGGCTATCTGGTCGGGCGGCTGTTTGGATGGATCACGTTCCACATCCCCGCGGAAAGCCGTCTGGTAAGGACCGGTGACGGCCTGATCGCGCTGTCGGCGATATTCGTGTCCTATGGCCTGACCGAGGTGTTCCACGCCTATGGCTTCCTGTCGGTCTTCGTCACCGCCCTGACCTTCAGACAGGCCCACAGGGATCACGACTTCCATAAATCCATGCATGACCTGATCGAACAGATCGAACGGATCTCGATGATGGTGCTTCTGCTCCTGTTCGGAGGCGCGATCGTCAATGGGCTGCTGTCGCCCCTGGTCCCCATGGATATTGCGGCGGCCCTGGTGATCCTGCTGGTGATCCGCCCGATCACCGCCCTGATAGGCATGACGGGCATCAGCGCTCCTTGGCATGAAAAAACGACGATCGCCTTCTTCGGCATCCGGGGCATCGGGTCGTTCTACTACCTGGCCTATGGCCTGAACCACATCGATGATCTGCAGCACGCGGCGCGTCTTTGGGCGATCGTCGGACTGGTCGTGCTGATGTCCATCATCATGCACGGCCTGTCGGTCACACCGATCATGCGAATGCTGGACCGCGTACAGGGCCGCGACCCCGATGCCGAAGACGCCGTGCCGCCCCCGGGTTTCCAGGGACCAGGCAGGGACGCGGACTGATGGCACGGTTGCATGCACATGCTGTCTTGTTGTGCGGATGCTAGGTCAGGACGCGCTGCCGCCCGAACAGCAGATCACGGCCAGACGCCAGAGATAAGGGCGGAGAGAGCTTTACCCGGCTGTCACCCGCGCCGCCGATTTCGGCGCGGCGTCTGCCGTCTTGTCTTCATCCCAAGGGCACAAAAATGGTAATCCTCCCCATCGTTAAGGGGGTTTATCCGTAGAATTTTCTCGTAGCGTGAGCTGAGGAGATTCGAATGAGAAAGACCCGATTTACCGAGCCGCAGATCATGGCT